>JAKSDB010000324.1 GCA_022360415.1 Chlorobiales bacterium | reverse complement strand
ACCGTCGGCGTCAGTCCTATACCCAGATGATAGCAGGCAGGCTCAAGGCAAATGATTCCATTCTTGTTCAGGTCATCAAGGAACCGATCGGCAACAAGGGATCCCGCCTTACCTCGGATATTACCATTGCCGGTCGTTTTATGGTTTTACTTCCTTTCGGAGGAGGTCAGATTGCGGTATCACGCCGTGTTGTCGCCCGCAAGGAGCGCGCCAGACTGAAAAAGCTTGTCCGCTCCATGCTGCCGGAAGGATTCGGGGCAATTATCAGGACTGTAGCGGAACACCAGGAAGAGGAGCTTCTCAAAAAAGACCTCGAGAAGCTGCTCGTAAAATGGGATCAGATCGAGGAGAAACTCAAGGATGCAAAGCCGCCGCAGCTCATCTTCAAGGAAGATACTATTATCTCAAGTGTACTACGTGACTCACTGACAACCGACGTAACGGAGCTTGTTGCCAACTCTCCTGCCATCCACAAGGAGACACTGAGCTATATCCGGTGGGCGGCTCCCGAGATGGAAAAAAACGTTACCCTTTATCAGGGCAAGCTGCCGCTGTTTGAGGGGTACGGGATAGCAAAGGATGTTGAATCCATCTTTTCACGCAAGGTATGGCTGAAGTCAGGCGGTTATATCATTATTGAGCATACCGAGGCAATGGTTGTGATCGACGTGAACAGTGGTCGATATGCTGCCAAGAAAGAGCAGGAGGAAAACTCTCTGAAAACCAACCTTGAGGCTGCACGGGAGATAGTTCGTCAGCTCAGGCTGCGTGACATCGGCGGTATTATTGTGGTTGACTTTATTGACATGCTCGATCCGAAAAACGCCAAAAAGGTTTATGACGCTATGAAAAACGAACTGCGTCACGACCGGGCGAAGTCCAACATTCTTCCGATGTCGGACTTCGGGTTGATGCAGATCACACGCGAAAGAATCCGTCCGAGCCTTATGCAGAGAATGGGCGACCAGTGCCCTGCCTGTAGCGGCTCCGGTATTGTACAGGCGCGTTGTACCACTATTAACCAGGTCGAGAGGTGGCTCAGAAAATACGCACTCCGTCAGAAAATGAATTTTCAGCAGCTCGACCTGCATGTGAGCCCGACCGTAGCCAAACCGTTGAGGGACGTTGATCGTCACATCGAGCTGAAATGGTTTTTTCAGCATATGCTTTTTGTCAGAATCAAATCCGACGAAAGCCTGAGGAGCGATGATTTCCGTTTCTATATCCGTAAAAGCAGTAAAGATGTAACGGCTGAGTACAGCGAACTGTAAGGGCATTTCAAGACATGGCCTTTTTGCTCAATCTCCGTGTCGTGTTCAGACTTCCGATGCTCACGTATTACATATACGCTCCGTTTCGGCTTCTGAACTCTCCTTGATCTTGAAAAAAATTCTCCTGTATTGCGGCGCCCTGTCTGTCATAATTACTATTTTCGGTTACAACCATGAATAAAGAATAACGAACAATGCAGTTGGAAGAAGTAAGAACAAGGATAGAAGAGCTGGCTGGTCTGTCGGTACAGGAGCTGCGGAAAGATGCCGACGCACGTGATGTGTTCGTGTCTTTCAAGTCTCTTCTGAATGAAGGCAAGGCAAGGGCGGCAGAGAAAAAGGACGACAGATGGAGGGTAAATCCCTGGGTGAAGCAGGGTATTCTGCTTGGCATGAAGCTGGGTTTTCTGCAGGAAAGCACCATCGAGTTCCCCGGCGGCCATGACTGGACGTTTGTCGATAAGGATACCTACCCTGTGAAACGTTTCCGGAGGGAAGACGGCGTTCGGATCGTTCCGGGCGGCTCCGCCGTCAGGGACGGGGCATATCTCGCTCCATCTGTCGTTGTGATGCCTCCTGCGTATGTCAACGTCGGCGCTTATGTGGATGAGGGAAGCATGATCGATTCACATGCTCTGGTCGGCAGCTGCGCGCAGGTTGGCCGGAACGTCCATCTTTCCGCTGCGGTACAGGTCGGCGGTGTACTCGAACCGGTCGGGGCTGTACCGGTCATTATTGAAGATGATGTCATGGTTGGAGGAAACTGCGGAATTTACGAGGGTACGATTGTCCGTTCCCGAGCAGTACTCGGCACCGGTGTCATACTGAACGGTTCGACCCCTGTCTATGACCTGGTCCATGGCCGTATTGTCAGAAAAATGGACGATGCGCCTCTCACGATCCCTGAGGGAGCGGTGGTCGTTGCGGGCTCGAGAAAGATCAAGGGAAGCTTTGCCGATGAACATGGTCTTTCCATTTATACTCCTATGATTATCAAGTACAGGGATGAAAAAACAGATAGTGCGACGGCTTTGGAAAGCGCTTTACGATAACCAGGGTTCCCTGTTTTCGTAAGGCTCAAAGATTTCTGGCATGAAACCCGATCTCATGTGCGGTATGTCCCGAAAGATGATCCCGGTTCTTGTAGCGCTGCTTGTCGTTACAGGAGCGGCGCTGAAGCCGTCTGAAGGTAAAGAGAGCGACTATTTTTCCATTGCGAGAAACATAGAGCTTTTGGGGGATGTTTACCAGAGGGCGTCGGAAAGCTATGTTGACAGTCTGGATACTGCTGAGTTT
>JAKSDB010000068.1 GCA_022360415.1 Chlorobiales bacterium | reverse complement strand
CGTCCTGTACGCACACCGTAGAGCCTTCATGCGGTGTCGTGCAGGCTGTCCGGGCGGGAGAAATTCACCCTGAGAGGTATGAGAGTTATCTGGCCATATATGAAACAATTGAGTAAAGGGCCCCTCTATTTATTTATTCCGCGCTTCAATTGCATCGTTGAGCGGTGCTCGAAATCCTCATGTACTCTATGTACACTCCGGTTTCCGCACTCCGTTCGCCTTGCACTTGAAACGCTCATGACAATAAATAGAAGTGTCTAAAGAGATAAAAGAGTATCGTTTTCTGGAATGTCAAAATGCCATTACATTTATAGTTCGGTTTTAGTGTTACATATTGAAAAAAACAGAAAAGCGACAACAATATGATTGTTACCATAAATCCTGCGACAGAAGAAACTCTTGCTGAATATCCGGCTATGACCTCGACCGCTGTAGAAGAGGTACTTCAATCCGCACAACTTGCGGCAGAGCTATGGAAAGATACTCCTGTCAACAAGCGCAAGGTGGCTATGAGCCGCCTGGCCGACCTCCTTCGGGAGCAAAAAGAGGAGCATGGAAAGATGATAAGCCTCGAGATGGGTAAACCGTTCAAAGAGGCTGTGGCCGAGGTTGAAAAATGTGCCTGGGTATGCGATTACTATGCCGAACATGCGGAAACGTTCCTGCAGCCTGAAACCGTTGATGTCGACGGCATGACCGGGCTGGTGACTTTTGAACCTTTGGGGGTGGTCCTTGGTGTTATGCCCTGGAATTTTCCCTTCTGGCAGGTGATCCGTTTTGCCTCCGCCGTCATGATGGCCGGCAATGGTGTCGTGGTCAAGCACGCGCCGAATGTCACCGGATCGGCGGTTGCTCTCGAAAACCTTTTCAGGGAAGCGGGTTTCCCTTTGAATCTTTACAGAACACTGCATATAGAACCGGAAGATGTCAACCGGATGACAGGTGACATTATTGCCCATCCAGTTATCAAGGCGGTTTCGATCACGGGGAGTACAGGGGCGGGGATGGCTGTTGCCGAGAAAGCAGGCAGAGCGCTCAAAAGAAGTGTTCTGGAGCTGGGGGGCAACGATCCATATCTCGTGCTCGATGATGCCGACCTTCTTCAGGCGGTGGATGTTTGCATAGCCTCTCGTCTGCTCAATGCCGGCCAAAGCTGCATCGCGGCAAAACGTTTTATCGTGCATCATTCGGTAAGATCCCGTTTCGAAGAGATGTTGCTCGAAAGAATGGGCGGCACGAAAATGGGCGATCCCTTTGACCCGGAGGTGCGGATCGGGCCGATTGCGAGAAAAGATCTCAGGGACGAGCTTCACCGCCAGGTTCAGGGGAGCCGTGAACTCGGTGCAACCGTGCTTTGCGGCGGAGAAATCCCGGAGAGGAAAGGGTTCTTTTACCCGGCGACAATTGTGACCGATGTTTCTCCCGGAATGCCGGTATACGGTGAAGAGACCTTCGGCCCTGTGGCCACGGTTATCGGGGCCGGTGACGATGACGAGGCCGTGAAGATTGCCAATGACAGCCCTTACGGGCTCGGTTCAGCGGTTTTTTCAACCGATCCCGAACGGGCGAGAGCGGTTGCAGGACGGCTTGAAGCGGGCAACTGTTTTGTCAATGCAATGGTTAAGTCGGATCCCCGCCTGCCTTTCGGCGGGATCAAGCACTCCGGCTACGGCCGCGAGCTTTCCCGCTACGGTATCCGCGAGTTCGTGAATGTGAAGTCGATGTATTTCGGGTGAAGGGGTACTGATTGTACATCGTTACGGAACGAGGTGCTGCCGGTTTTGCATCAACAGCGCGGCAGCGCCTGCGGCTTACACTGAAAGGTTGTTCCTGAAAGACTGTTCAATTTCAGCCACTGTTTCTTCAAGTTCAGCCTCGGGAATTTCCATGCCTGAATCCCTGATCTCCTTGCCGTTCAGATAAACGGTCAAACGAACCATTTGAAAAGGTATTTTTTCAGAATGGATTTCGACCAGGAGCCCGTGCAGCTCAAATGACCTGACTTTCATATTTGTTGTTTTATCGCCTGCTTTTTTGTTTAGCTGTCTTGTAAAGGATGCACGCGACAACATAGACCAGCAGGAATATGCCGGCATCTGCAATAATGGGGCACCCCTGTAAAAAGGGTATGGTTTAAGACTTCGGAATTAGGGGTATGAGGGCTTTGCTTGAACTTAATGTGAATAATATACTATTTCGCCATTAATTCGCCGACAAGTATTGATGGAAAAAGCTGTAAAAGTATGTTTGCGTGTATTCCTCCGGTTCGGGTGGGCGTTTGCGCTGTCCGGGAGGGATCGCTTTTCAGCCCTCGGCAATGCTTTGGAAGTAATTCCTGATCGACTCGTGTTTGGGAAGACCGAGTTTTTTGTGCAGTCTGTACCGCATGCTTTCGATGCTCCTGGTCGTTATGCCCACAAGACGGGCGATTTCTTGCGTGCTGTGGTTCTGTTTTATCAGTATGCAGGAGATGCAGGTATCTTTTGTTTGCATCAGGCCGAAGAGCATGTGTATCGTTCAGTCCATGCTTACGTCGTGGTCCGCTGCTATCTCACCATGTATGATATCAGGCATAATCAGGCTGAACCTGGCTATATGGCCTCTTTTGCATGGTTGGGTAGAGGTATCCTTATGAGAGTGCAAGTTTTGTCAAATAGTTCTTGATCGACTGATGTTTCGAAAGGCCCATTTTTTTATGCATCCGGTAACGGATGCTTTCAAGGCCCCTTGTTGAAATCCCGATCGACTGGGCTATTTGTTTTGTGTCGTAGTTCAGTTTGATCAGCAGACATATTCGAAGATCTCTCTGGTTGAGGTTCGGATGTTTCCGCTGCAGCTTTGAGAGGAATTCCGAATCTGAGGCAGTCAGATCGGTATTGATCTTTTTTTCGATCGCTTCGGTTTCAATCATCCTGGAGCATGACTCGATCATTTCCCTTTTCAAAATGCCGTCAATATCCAGCCTGAATATTGTGTCCTTTAGTGACTGCAATGCGGCTGTTTTTTCGGCAACTGCCGTTGAGACGCGAGTGATTTCCATATCCTGCGCAGCTATGCGGGACCGTAATGATGCTTTTTCACGGTCGAACTGTGCCTTGAGCTGATTGTTCAGCTCACGCTGGGCATTGAGAAGAATTGTTTTTTCCGAAAGCTTCTTCTCGATTTTGGCTTCTGCGAGTTTTTTTTCGCGGATAGAAAGTCTCTCCCTTTCCTGCAGGTCGTTTTGCAGGGATTCGATAGCCATGAAAAACGGATAAAGAAGATCATCTTCTTCCGGCATGGTGATCGGCTGATTGAGCATATTCATCCATCCGATCCGTGCCGTTGCCGCGAGAAATTCTTTTTTTCTTTGAGCATGGAGCTCGTCTTCTTCGTCATCGTATTCTTCTTTTGGGACTTTGCCTGCTTTTACTTCCAGAATTGCTTGAACAGCATCATCATAAGAATCAAGCAGCAGGACCGGTGTACTTTCGGGAACAATAGAGGCAAATGTTTCGACTGTCGTCTGAAATGCAGGGTCTATGTTGTAGAAAACAATCAGTTTGTAGTAAGGCGACCACTGATAGACAAGCTGTGTGAGTATTATCTTGTAGGCATAGGAGACACTCTTGACATGGTTCAGGTCTCGTAACAGATAAACAAGATGGCTTTCCAGTCCACATTCTTCCAGGATCATTCGAAAAAGAGATTGATCCCTTTCCTCGAAGACAATGTTATTATCCGCTTCATAGTAGGTTAAAAAAATATCGTTACCGATTCTTTTGATGCGGGTTGTATAGTTTTGATCCGGATGTTCGATTTTCCAATGTGTTTTCTCGACAATCGGCAAGTTTGAGATCGGGCAGTGTTCCATGAGGGTCTACTGATTTATCAGATGTGAAAAAATGACGTATTTCTGTTCTTAGAATACGTTTTTTTTTGTGCCGGGGCAAGCCTGTGCCGGTTAATGACTGTCGGCGGCAGTCAGAAAAATGCAGTTATGATTCTTTTGTGTTCCTGATTATGGAGACGAGCCGAGAGACTCGGCAAGCAAGGTCAGATAATTTTTAAGAGACTGGTTTTTCTGCAGCCCTATTTTTTTATGCAAACGGTATCTTGCGCTTTCCATGCCTCGCTTTGTTATCGAATAATAATCGGATATCTCCGTGTTGTCGTAATTCAACCGTATAAACAGGCAGATTGTCAGTTCCCTGTTGTTGAGGTCAGGGTGTTTCAGATGAAGCAGCGAAAGGAAGGCTGAGTCGGTCGATGTGAGCGGGAGATCTGTTTTTTTTCTGTTTTTCTCAGCCTCAAGCAGCTTTTCGCAGGTATCCAGCACCTGTTTTTTTTGGGCAATACTGATCGGAAGGTAAACTGTTTCCTGTATGACTTTTCTGAGCAAAAAGCTCTGGGATCTGAGTTGTGCACTTACTGAACGGCATTCATTTCTTTTGAGCGAAAGCTTCTCCTCGAGCAGATTTCGTTCATTGCCGAACTGTATCCGAAGCTTGTCCATTTCATCTTTAATAGACGAGATGTCCCGTTCTATCGTGTCAGAGGTTTCTTTTTGCATTTTCTCGATCGCACTGATTTTTTCCTTGTGACAGGCTTCCTCTTCGGCAAGGTCCTGCTGCAGAAACGCCAGGGCACTGAAAAGCGGGAAAAAATCATGGCCGGGATCGGGGAGAAACACAGGCTGGCTCAACATGTTCATCCACCCTATCCGTGTCGTTGCGGCGAGAAATCTTTTTCTCAGCTCTTCGTATTCATCGTTTTCATCCGGTCCGGGCGGTTGACCTTTGCCCGCAATCATGTCAAGAATTATGGCCATCGCCTGGTGGTAATTTTCAGCAAAAAGAAGCGTTATGGACGAGGGAAGAATTGCCTGAATACTTTCCGCCGTGTTCAGGAACTCGGGAATGATGTTGTAGAAAACAACAAAGTTCAGCGGAGGTGAAGGATTGTAGAGAAAATCTACTATACCCTGTTTGTATGCATATGAGATTCCTTTGACTTTGTCGAGGTTCCAGATGAAATGCACCGGCTTGTCTTGAAGGTCTGCATCTTCAAGAACCCTTTTGACAAGATCCCCTTCGAACACTTCAAGTGTGACGGGTTTGGTCGTGTCAACCCAGGCAAAAAGAATATTCTTACCTATTTTTTTGATCCGGGTCGCATAGTGCTTTGCCGGGTTACGGAAGACCCAATAAGGGCTCGATACGATCTCAGCCCCTGAAACCGGGCAACGTTCCATCATGTTTTTTATCTGACGTTCAGGTAAGTTTTGCCGCATCACCGACATTCTGCACGCAATGCTGCAGGATGCACTGTCGCAACTCTTCCGGTTTGCGACAGTATTTTCTATTTCGATGTCTCGAATTCAATACGCTGCCGGGCAGGGGTACTTCAGTTTGTCAGTATTGCCAATTCAGTAAGATAACCTTTCAGAGACTGGTGTTTTGCCAGGCCGATCTTCTTGTGCATCCGATACCGGATGCTTTCCATGCCTCTTGTCGAGATTCCGACGGAACGGGCAATATCCCTGGTGTTATAGTTCAGCTTGATCAACAGGCAGATTCGCAATTCTCTCTGGTTGAGGTTGGGGTGTTTCCGTTGAAGCCGGGAAAGAAACTCGGAGTCGGTTGTAGTAAGTTCTATATTGAGCCTCTTTTCTATCATTTCGGTATCGATCATCCTGCGGCAATGCTCTACCATGATGCTTTTTTGCTGATGATCTACATCCAGGGCGCTGATCATGTCAAGAAGCTCTCTCAGGGCGGAGGTCTTTTCTGCAATTGCAGTGGATATTCTTGTCAACTCCATCTCCTGCGTGGCGATTCGTGCGGTAAGCGCCGATTTTTCCTTTTCCAGCTGACCCTTGAGCTTTTTGTACAGCTCTTTCTGCGCGTTCAGCAGGATATTTTTTTCAGCAAGTGTTTTTTCACTCTCCTCTGCTGCCTGCATCAATTCCTGTTCTTTTTCCTTCATGTGTTCCCGAAGGTCATTCTGAAGGCTGTCGATTGCCTTGAAATAAGGATACATTCTGTCACCCCTGGGGGGAAGGCTTATACCCTGATCTGTCATGCTAAGCCATGAAAGCCTGCCGAGAAAAGCAAGGAATTCCCTTTTCCTGTGCTCGATTTTTTCTTCTTCTGCGCTCTCAAAAGTTTCTTTGACTGGTAACCCTTTTTTCCAGTCAAGGACTGTCGTTACGGCATCGGCATAATTTTGTTTGATGATCACCGGGAGATTTTCCGGTACCATTGCAGCGAGAGTCTCAGCTATTGTCAGTAACTGCGGTTCAACATTGTAAAGGATCACGATGCCGAAAGTGAGCGATGAGCTGTAGACCAGATTGGCGATCTCTTTTTTGTAGGACAGCGACATGCCTGTGATGTGTTTCATGTCCCAGACAAGGCAAACCGGTTTGCTTTCAATGTGTGCATCGCGGAGGACAGAGCGCAACAGATCGGTGTCCATACGGTCGAGCGATATATTATGATCTGCATCGATACAATAGAGGAGAATGTCTTCACCGAGCAGTTTGAAAACTTTACTGTACCCATTGTTCCTGGTTTCCCAGTTCCGGTTGACAGTAATTGGCTGATTTGTTACAGTACAAATGCTCATGGTATAGCCCTTCTTATAGTGCGTAAAACTCATAAAGTACTCTTTGACGTATTACTGATATATTAAGTGTTTTCTTTTGATTTATAAAGAAAAAAAGGATAAAAATACACTTCGGTTTACGTTAACAAGGTGAGAAGGGGTTGTTTTACTTGCGCTTGTGGCTGTAATAAGTGGTTGTGCAGAGCGTGGATTGTTAGCCGGAAATAGGTGAAATTATTCGGAGAGTGTATATTCTTTGTAATCACAAACAGCATAGTTGTCTTGCAGCTGAGAAGCTCTTCCTTTTACCGTCCAGGCATTGAAGAATATTACTACGTTTATTATAAACCCTGTTGCCAATAAAGGCCGTGCGTCCAGAAATGCCTCTCGTATCCATAGTGCGGTGGGGGAACAGGACGGCGCGGTCGCTTTCTACAGTGAATATGCCGGTCATGCGCTGGAAATCACCCGCATGTCACTTGAAAGGAGCAGGGCGGTTGTTGCCTGCGGCGGAGATGGAACCGCCCATGAAATTGCCAATGTTCTTGCTTTTTCGGACGTGAGTCTCGGTATTCTCCCTTCCGGTTCCGCAAATGATTTCGTTAAATCGCTCGATCATGGATTTGGCCGTAATTATCAGGTTGAGGATTATCTGCACGCCGGATCGATATTGGCTGATCTGGGAAGGGTGAATGCGGGAAATGGTTTCCAACGTTACTTTCTCAACTCTCTCGGTATGGGTCTTACCGGGAGAATTGCCCGCAGGGTTGGAAAAACAAGATGGATGAAGGGAGAGATCATCTACCTTAATGCACTGTTTTCAGTGCTTTTAGGTTATAAACCACCAAAAATGCATATTAAGCTCAGTACTCCTGATGCGACGCTGGAGCTGGATGAACCTGTGTTTGCCTTTTCTGTTGGAAACGGCCGCGTCGAAGGAGGTAAGTTTCGTATTGCGCCTGAGGCCGAGATCAATGACGGCCTGCTTGATGTCTGTATTTTGAAAGCGGTTTCTAAAACAAGGTTTTTCAGGTATGTCCTGAAGTATATGAGAGGGACCCAGATATATGATTCCCAGGTTATCTACTGCAAGGCACATGCTGTCGAGGTTGAGCTTGCCGAGCCCGAAGTTATGCATATGGACGGTGAAGTGTTTGAAAACATGTGCGGAAAAATCAGGATTGAAAGTGTCCCTGCGTCCTTGAAGGTACTTTGTTAAACCGTACAGTGGGATTCTGGAAAAACGTGAAGTCAGGCGGTCAGCAATCAATAAACAGGCGGTAAGTCAGGAAACAGCATTCGTGATATGCAGATCGTGATTTTTGAAGATGAGAAGGTTCGCCGGTTTCTACCGCTGCTTCATTTCAAACCTGTCTATTTACTTTATACCGGTTGCAGATCACTGTTACAGCAGTTTCGTTTCCACCTTGGCTCCAATGTT
>JAKSDB010000205.1 GCA_022360415.1 Chlorobiales bacterium | reverse complement strand
GCCTATCGACCGGTGCTCGCTCGTGCTTTTGTCACCCAGCTCGAGCATGTCGCCGATTACAGCAACCCTTTTTCCCGAAACCGGCAGTTCACACAGGAGGTCGAGCGCATGACGCAGTGAATCAGGATTTGCATTATAGGTGTCGTTGACCACAATAATCCCTCCGGCATTCTGAAACTCGAGCCTTTTCCAGCCGCTTTCGGGCTTGATGCTTTCCAGGCCCGCGGCAATTTCTTCAGGTTCGAGGCCGAAATGAAGGCCGACCGCTGCGGCGGCAACGGCATTCGAGACATTGTGACGACCGGCAAACTGCAGGGTAACCGGAACAGTTCCTGTGGAGAAACACAGTCGGAACAACATCCTTCCCGAGCCATCCATGCGGACATCCTCTGCCCATACGCCATTCATTCGCTTTTTCGTCCCGTAAGGAACGGTATTGGCCAGTCCCGTGGCAGCATCATCGAGCCGTTTGTCCGTGCTGTTAACGAATATAACGCCATTGTTTTCATGCAGATACCTGTAGAGAGCGGTTTCCGCATACGCAACCCCGTCGAGGTCCCGTAAAAATTCGAGATGTTCGTGGCCGATATTGGTCAGAAGCCCGTGAGTCGGGCATGCGATACCGGCAAGGAGCTCCATCTCGCCCGGATGGTTTATCCCCATTTCAACAACAGCCAGTTCGTGCTCCGTCCGTAGTCCGAAAAGCGTCAACGGCACGCCAAGATGATTGTTGAAGTTGCCCTTGCTCATATGTACTCTGTAGCGCCTTCCGAGCACCGATGCCGTCATCTCCTTGGTCGTTGTTTTTCCATTGCTCCCTCCGATCCCGACTACCGGAATGTCGAACTTCATGCGGTAGCGTCTTGCGAGCTGCTGCATTGCCGACATAGTATCGGCGACAACAATGTAGTGATTCCCGGCGTTTTCCTTCGCAGGTCCCTTCAGGTTGTACCACTCCCTGCTGACAACAGCACAGGCTGCTCCATTCTCGAAAGCCTGCCGGGTGAAGTGGTGTCCGTCCGTGTGCTCTCCTTCGAGAGCGAAAAAAATTTCGCCGCCCGTAACTGTTCTGGAGTCGATCACAACCGACGGCCCGTAAAACCTGACAGGGTTATCCTCTGCAAAACCTGCAATTACCCCGACTTCTTCGAAATCCTCTCTTTCCAGACAAACGGTCATATTCCTGTTTCAGCCTTTCATTTCCGGTTACGCCAGCGCAGCTCTCGCTGACAGCGCCGATTTTGTGGTTTCCTTGTCGGAAAAGTGCCGGCGAACTCCGGCCGATTCCTGGTATGATTCGTGCCCTTTTCCTGCGACAAGCAGAATATCTCCTTTTTTCAGGAGATTAACACCGCAGTGAATCGCTTCAGCACGGTCACCGAAACGCAGGAAAGCCGGAGCGGAAATCCCCCTGATAATGTCATCAATGATGTCTTCCGGCTTTTCATCTCTCGGATTGTCCGATGTAATGATAATCCTGTCGGCCCCTTTCGAGGCAATAACGCCCATTTTCGGCCTTTTGTCCCGGTCACGGTTTCCTCCGCAGCCGAACAGCACAATAAGCTCTGCATCGTCAGGCTTGAGTTCCTGCAATGTTCCGATGACTTTTTCAAGGGCGTCGGGCGTATGTGCATAATCGACGACAGCGCTGTAATCACCAGCCTCATCACGAATTATCTCCATTCTTCCCTCAACAAGGGGAACCCCGGAAAGTGAACGGATAACCCTTTCGGGCGGCAATCCCATTGCCAGACCGGACGCAAAAACTTCGAGCAGGTTCATGACATTAAAAAGGCCCGGCAACCTGAAAACGCCTTCATAGACATGGTCACCCAGCCTGATGTTCACGGTGGTCCACTGCAATTCAGCCCCGGTTACTTCTGCACTGATTTCCGTTCCCTGAGGGCAGTCGAACTCTTTGTTCCCGACGGTACAGCAGTACAGCCTGGAGCCGCCCCGTTTTTGCGCCATGTACGCAGCCCATGGATCATCGGCGTTGACAACGACAAATCCTTCCGGATCAACAGCCTCCATCAGCGTTTGTTTCGCCCCGGCATAGTTTTCCATTGTGTGATGAAAATCAAGGTGGTCCTGTGTCAGGTTCGTGAAAATCCCTCCGGTAAAGCGAATCCCGTAGGTTCTCTGCAAGGCCAGCGCGTGAGAGGAAGCTTCCATGACCACCGCTGTGCATCCCCGTTCGGCCATCATTGCAAAAAAACGGTGGAGCTCCTCCGCCTCCGGGGTTGTTTTCCCGAGGGGAAAGGCTTCCTCTCCTGCAAGCGCCAGACCTGTACCGATATACCCTGTTCTGATCCCGCAATCGTTCATCATTGCCGCCATGAGGCGGGCCGTTGTTGTTTTGCCGTTTGTGCCGGTTACTCCGATTATGTTCAGCCTGTCGGAAACATCGTGGTAAAAACATTTCGCAATCTGCGCCATGGCGAGTCTCGAATCCCGTACCTCTACATAACAGGTGTCTTTATGCACCGCTTCAGGAACCTTTTCACAGACCACAATTCGAGCACCTTTGCCGACTGCCTCGGCGATATAACGGTGTCCGTCTGTCTCATATCCCTTCACTGCAATGAACAGACCTCCTTTCACAACAGTCCGGGAGTTCGATGTCATTTCTTCGATGTGTGTTTCCGGTCCACAATCACCTGCAACGGACAAAACATCCAGCCGTTCCAGCAACATTTCCAGCCTTACCTTCTTCATTCATTCATTGCATTTCAATCCGGTTGTATGAATGCTTCTCCTCCACATCGCCAAGGGTTACTTTTACTACAGAGCCGGCATTAACCATTGAGCCAGATGCGGGCCCCTGACTGGTAACGACATCTTTCAAATTTCCGTTGTATTCCATAATCAGTTCCGACCATTCCAGCAACCGCCTCGCATCCCTGCCTTGCAGTCCGAGCACTTCCGGCACGGCAATACTTGCGAGGGAATCGAGCTCCTGTTCCACGGGCGATACAAGTGCGAGTTTTTTCTTGAAAGGTTCGGACAGAGCGATCATTCTTCCACCGATGCGGGAGAAAACCGGAGCTGCGACCAAGCTTGCGTAATACTTTGTTTCGGGTTCGTCGATCACGACAATTGCCGCGATTTCGGGTTTTCCGGCCGGAAACATGCCGACAAACGAGGCAACATATTTTCCCTGATGATAGGAGCCGTTTTTCAGCTTCTGGGCGGTTCCGGTTTTACCGGCAACCGAAACGCCGGGAACTGCGGCAAGGGTTCCGGTTCCTTCGGCAACCGCCGGTTCCAGGTACTGATCGATCAGGTACCGTGCGGTTTGTGGGTTGACGACCCTTCGAACTTTTTTCGGAACGGTCTCCCCGACGACATTTCCTTCGGGATCAAGCATCCGTTTTACGATATACGGACGCATCATCATCCCCCCGTTCGCCACGGCAGCATAAGCCTGAAGCACCTGGAGGGGAGTTGCCGTAAATGCGTAACCGTAGCCCATCCATGGCAACGTTGTTTTGTCCCACTCTTCCGGCTTTTTCAGGAGGCCTTTGACCTCCCCTATGAGGTCGATGCCGGTTTTTTCACCGAACCCGAAGCGCCTGATATAGTCGTAGTAGGTTTTTTCCCCGAGGGCCATCGCTGTTTTTGCCGCAACGATGTTGCTTGAATGCACCATTGCCTCCCTGAAGGTCATGCGCTCGAACTTTTCATG
>JAKSDB010000392.1 GCA_022360415.1 Chlorobiales bacterium | reverse complement strand
TTTCCTTCGGGACATATGCAATTGAAAAGTCGTTTCAGATCTCCCAATATTTCAGCAAATCAAGGGTCTCGGAAACAGAACAGGATATAGCTGAACGAGGCACTATTCTCATAGAGCTTGGATACAGTCTATATGCATTCGGCTTAGGCGCAAGTGAAGTACCTGAGAAGCTTGATACGGAAAAAGCAAATCGTGAAATTAAAGAGCTATATACACGCCTTGGCTTATCTATTCCAGAAGGCGAGTTTGGCTCAGAAACATTCAAAGCTACTCGAGCTGAATTGATTAGTGAACGAGATCGTCATTTCTTAGATATAGGGATGCACCTTGCTGCTGTTTATGGGATAGGACTCGTGATGATAGTGCATGGTATTGATTATGAGAGGCAAGCAAAAAAGGCAATGTCAGATATGACCAATGATTTAAAAACAGCTTTGCGCTCGCTGGGGCTTTTGGCTGCCCTTGAACAAGAACGCAGGATTGGGAGTTATCTTATTCCAGAAAGCGATGATACTGAGGAGACGTATTTGCAGACACTGGACGCGTTGAAAGCAGCAATCTTGGGTGAAATTAGACGACAGTACGGCACCTGACCAGGGCATCCTCCAATCCCTCCTTCCAACCTCCCGCAAAATCAAAATGTGCTATCCGGCAGTATAAGTCCTGTCCTGTTGTGTTCTTGTCACTTAAGCAAAAACACAGTATATTCTTCAGGATTTTTCGGCAAATCTATAGTACAGATAATAACGAATATCGGGCAAACCAAAAGAAAATATAGTGACCCAGCAACCAACCAATGAAATTAACGAAGCAACCCAGTTCGGGGGCTTCTGGATACGAGTCGGAGCTTACTTTATCGATGCAGTAGTTCTGATGATCCCTGTTTTGCTTATCTCGTTTCTATATCGTTCTGTGACCCTCGCAGCTGATGAAATGGAGCAAGCAATCGTGGAGTTTATGGACTTCAGTCTGAAGACAATTGTTTGGTGGGTATATTGTGCTGTCTTGCATTCTTCCAAATGGCAAGCGACTGTCGGAAAAAAGGTGGTTGGCTTGAAGGTTGTTGATGAGAAAGGAAATCGCATTTCGTTTGGCAGAGCTACTGGACGATATTTCGCTACGTTCCTTTCGACGTTGATTCTCGGTATCGGATACTTGATGGTCGGATGGACAAAAAAGAAACAAGGGCTTCACGATATGATTGCAGGAACTTATGTCATAAGGTCAGAAAATGTCCAAGAAGACGCTCCAGCGGGCGACTAAACACTGCCGCTGAACTCAATCGTTATATCCAGCCCTACTTCACCGCCCAAGCCTGCATCATGCGCGTGCGTTCCTCGATGTGCTGGGTGTGGTTGTAGGCTGGTACCAAGGTGACCCGGAACACAGTGTCCGAGCTGAGCCTCGATCGCATCCGGGCTGAATCCAAGCGTTTCATGCAGCATGGTCCGGGTGGTTGCAGGGCAAGCGGAAGCAAAAACCCCTGATTTTACAGGGGTTTTCGGACATTTAAGGATTGCTTTGGAAGCCGCTGGAAGTGGAGCTTAGGGGAGTCGAACCCCTGACCTTCTCATTGCGAACGAGACGCTCTACCAGCTGAGCTAAAGCCCCTTTAGTGCACCTTTGTTTATTTACCCCGCGATTCAATTGCTGCGTTGGGTGGTGCTCGAAATCCTCACGTACTGTCAGTACGCTCCGGTTTCTCTGGCTCCATCCGCCTTGCCCTTGAAACGCTCATAACAATAAACAAAGGTGCCCTTTCTATAGTTAATCAAATGCTGCGTTGTCCCGACTTGTCGGGACACTCCGGTTTTGAAGTTTATCCCGATTGTATCGGGACTCCATCCGCCTTGCATCCCGATGCAATCGGGACTCATGACAGTTTTTTATAGGCGCTATTCCACGATGATGCAATCGCCTTGTCCTCAAGGTGCCCACGACAAGTAATAAAGGAGCCGCGATTACATCTCAAATGTATAACCCTGATAGTAGACCTGCAAGGGTCTGGCGGGCAAAAAAAACCTGCTTCATTCAAGCAGGTTTTTTTAAGATGCCTCTCGTCTATACTGAGTCACAATCAGGCATTTTCTGTCAGTGCTTCGTTGAGCATTTCCAGCTGGTGTTTTACGCTGTTGTCCAGAATCGTGTCCCCTATCTTTACGGTTACTCCTCCCAGCAGCTCTTCGTCGAGGGAGAGCTTGGCCCTGACTTTTTTGCCGGTATACTGTGCAAGCACGTCGATGAGCTTTTTGGACTGTTCGTCGTCGAGCTCGACGGCACTTGTCACATCGACATTGACGATGCCTCCCCGCTCGTCCCTGAGCGCGGAATACTCTTCGATAACATCGGGGAGTATGGATGCCCTTTTTTTCCTGCAAAGCAGGTTCAAAAACAGTAGCGTTTTTTCTCCCAGCCCGCCGAAAATCTCTTTCAGAATACGGGCTTTGGTGTCTCCCTTGATAATAGGGCTTTTCAGCATGGTAACGATATCACGTGAGTTCTCGAGCGTTTTGTGAATCACCTCGAGATCTCCGGCAACCTGTTCAACCAGACCCCCATCTTCTGCGACTTCGAGCAGTGCTCTGGCGTATCGTCTGCTTGCTATTGTACTTGACATTGTAGGCGCTTTCAGTTACGGTTCTGTGACAGGTCCTGGATCATGCTGTCGACGATCTTTTTCTGCTTTTCAGCATCCAGGTTCGCCATAATGATTTTCTCGGCACCTTTGACGGCAAGGTCGGCAACTTCGGTCCTGAGCTCCGTCAGTGCACGGCGTTTTTCCTGCTCGATCTCCTCTTTTGCCGACGCGATCATCCTGGAAGCCTCATGGTGAGCCTTCTCGGTGATTTCAGCACGAAGCCTGTCACCATACTCCTTGCCTTCACGAATAATCTTCTCGGCTTCGGAGTCCGCTTTCGCCAGAAGCTCCCTGTTCTTTTTCAGTATCTCTTCAGCCTCTTCTTTTGCAGTATGCGCGCGGTCGATCGACGACTGTATACCTTTTTCTCTTTCCTCGAGGGCATTGAGCATCGGCCCCCAGGTGAACTTTTTCAAGATAAAGAGCACGATAAAGAACGTAACGGTCGTCCAGAAAATAAGCCCTGGATTAGGATCGAGCAGACCTCCGCTCAGCACGATAATTCCTGACGTAAGCATGGAACTCTTTTCTCCTTTACGATTGAATCAATCCGGAGTGCGGCGCATCATGATAACTGCCGCATTCGGTTCATGACGTATATGATCTATTTTACTTTTTCCGCTTACTTCAAAACAAGCAGTACCGCAATAACCTCACCGAAAAGGGCCACACCCTCGATAAGTGCTGCAGCGATGATCATGGTCGTACGGATATCTGCAGTTGCCTCAGGATTGCGAGCAGTCCCCTCTGCAGGAGAACCTGCAATCCGACCGATACCAAGACCTGCACCAAGAGCAGCTAAACCTGCGGCTATACCGGCCCCTAGATAACCCAAGCCTTCATTACCCAAACCTTCCATGTTTTAATTCCCCCCAAATGATTTGTTGTGTATTGACTTTTACTGCAAAAAACGATTTAAAATCCTGACAAAAGTACAAAATATAACTAATTAATAAGAATATTCTCTTCCCGATCAATGCGCGGCTTCCGCTTCGTGGCTTTCATGCGAGGAAGCCAGCCCGATAAAGAGCGCAGACAGCATGGTGAAGATAAACGCCTGCAAGAACGCGATGAAAATCTCAAGCAGATAGATAAATATGGAAAAAGGAACTGATAAAAATATCGCCACAAGATAGCTTTTCATAATGAAGCTGATGAAAATCAGGCTGAGAATCACGATGTGCCCGGCGGTCATGTTGGCAAAAAGTCGGATGGTCAGTGCAAATGGCTTGGTAAACAAACCGATAACCTCGATCGGGATCATAATAATCCAGAGAGCCCAATGCGTCCCCGCAGTAAGGTGGGCGAGATACCCCTTGACGCCATGCGCTTTAATTGCCGATACCTGGGTAATCAAAAAGGTAAACACTGAAAGTGTCAGCGTCACGTTGATGTTACCTGTAGCGGTTGCCCCGTAAGGAACAAGGCCGAGAAGGTTCAATACCAGAATGAAAACAAACACGGTGAGCAGATACGGCATGTGTTTCTCATACCCCTCGCCGATGTTGGACTTGGCAACATCGAGACGGATGAACTCGACAAGGGCTTCCATGGCGTTTGCAAGGCCGCCTGGAGCCTGTCGGCTGCTGATGGACTTATACTTGCTGCCGACATAACCGAACACAAGCAGCAGGATCACCGCGGCAATCCACATAAAGACGACATGACGGGTAATGGATAAATCGTAGCCTCCGACAACGATTTTCGGAAGCTCGAACTCCCCGAAAGGCTCAAAAGCCATGACATTACTGTCAAGAAGATGATGCATGATGACATCGCCCGCACTTTCATGCTCTTCTTCACCATGAGCCGCGGCAGCACCATTCTCCTGCGCCGGGGCGGCATATGCCAGAGCACCAACGCCAAAAAGCAATGGCATAATCAGTACTGCAATTCTCGCAATATTCCTGGTGCTTAAAGCCCTAAACCGTTTCATGCAACTCTCTTTTTCTGTTTATTCTTCTTTTGATACCCGAGAATTTCGATAATCACATAGATGCAGTAGAAAGCGAAAAATGACAATACAAAATCACCTGTCACGACAAGGTCTTGCACGATGATAACAGCGACAAGTACCATGAGCACCAACAACCTCAGGGCTAAACCGCCAAATATGACCTTGGTGTACTCAGCTTGAGGCTTGTCAAAAGCATATTCGAAAAGCAGATAGCCTGTAAGGGTGTTCATTGCGATCAATATCCAGGCAACAAATACAGAGGCGAGGTCAATACCATACTCCGCTGCCCCCCATAAAACCACTCCCCATAAAACGACGGACAAGATAAATATCTTTAAAAGAAAATCAAACAATGGTTTCATAAGATTCAAATGAGTAGGAATTTAACGTAATCACCCGGCGCACATCGGACAAATCAGCGTTTTTTCCTGTTTGCGTTTTTCACGACTTTCATGAGCAGCAGGACCATTCCCGTCAGTCCCGCGCCAACTCCGACAAGGAGAAACAGGGGAGAAGTGCCCAATTGTTCATCGGCCCAGTAGCCGCAGAGAACAAAAAAAGCAAAACTGACGGCAATCTGAAAGCCTATACCGAGATAATCGGACAGGGCTCGGACAGAACGCCCGAAAGAATCCGCGAATTTTTCTTTTTCGTCAGATATCATATCCCTTTGGCTCAGGCAAGCTGTGTCTGCAGTTCATCATCATCCAGCCGTTTTACGGGCTCGCTTCCCTCTTTCATCAATACCTTTCCGTTCAGCTTTGCCCCATCCTCGACGTCAAGCGCACCGACAGTAAGGTCTCCGTCAATAACCGATGTGGCTTCGAGTCGGAGCTCGCCCGATACGTCCGCGTTTCCCTTGAATTTTCCCGCGACTCTCATGTTTACAGTGCTTACCTCGCCTTCAACAGCACCCTCGCTGCCTATGATAAGCGTTGCGTTGCAGGTAATTCGACCGGAAACGTTTCCGTCAACCCTTATGTCGCTTTCGGCTACAAGCTCTCCCTGAACGGAAGTTCCTTCCATCAGAAGAGTCAATCCTCCAGGCGCGCCGGACTTGCGTTTTTTCCCTTTCTTGCTGAACATTGTTGATGCCTTTTTACATTGAAAAAATAAGATACTTTTCGGGATCGACCGGAACACCGTTCTTCCATACCTCAAAATGAAGGTGAATACCCGAAGACTCCTGACCGGTATCTCCGGCAAGGGCAATGACTTCTCCCAGCCTTACCTGCTCGCCACCTTTTTTAAACAGTCTGCTGCAGTGCTTGTAAAACGTCGTGTATTCGTTATGGTCGATAATGATAGTGTATCCGAACGAACCTGTCCAGTCTGCAAATATAACCGTACCGTCCGCAACAGCCCCGACCGGCTCGTTTCTGGGCGTTGCAATATCGATGCCGTAATGACTTCTTTCCGGTTTGAATCGCTGTGATATCGAGCCTTTCACCAGTCTCCCGGTAAATCTCCCTGATTTTGCGTGAGCATCGGAAGAACGAAAAGGCGTGATTCCGGTACCGAACTCACTTCTCCCTATTACGTCTCCCGTAAGTTCGCCTTCCTGTGCGATCGCTTTTTCCTGGAACATGAAGCCTTCCATCTTCTCACTGAATTCCCGCATGTTTTGAATCTCAAGAACGAGACTGTCCACCCTTGCCGCCTGTAATGCCACAAGCTGTTTCTGATGGCCGGAAAACGACTGGCCGGGTAACAAGTTGCGCAAGGGAGTGGACACGATAAGTATTGTTGTAAGGGAGATGACAATTGCAATAAAAAGAAAGGGAACCAGAACAAAAACCACCGGTTTTCCCTTTAAAAGCGTCACAGGCTTTAGCCTGCCACCCGCAGGAATAAGGTTGAGCGTGTAGACAGACTTTTTCTTGTGGTGATATCCCATGGAACAGGCTCATGTTAAGTCGAAATTCTTGCGATAGACCTGCCATGTTGAATCGATCAGCGTATCGAGATCACTCCAACGGGGCCTCCATTCCAGAAGCTCCCTCGCTTTCCCTGACGATGCGACAAGTTCGGCAGGGTCGCCCGGCCTTCTGCCGGCGGCGTCGGCAGGTATGGTCCGACCTGTAATTTCACGTGCTCTGTGGATCATCTCCAGTACGGTCACACCGGTTTCACTGCCAAGGTTTACCGCCAGGCTTTCTTTCTTTTCGACAAGGTATTCAAATGCCGAGACATGTGCTGCCGCCAGATCGCTCACATGAACATAATCACGGATGCAGGTTCCGTCCCTTGTCGGGTAATCATCCCCGAAAATCTTCATCCCCTCACGTACACCTGCTGCTGTTTCCATAACGACAGGCAGAAGGTTTTGAGGATGCATTTCAAGGCCCTGAATTCGCCCCTCGACATCGTAACCCGCAGCGTTGAAATAACGGATCGAGGCATACTTCAGCCCCTTCAACCTGTCATACCACTCCATTATGCGCTCGATTTCAAGCTTGGTAAACCCGTAAAAGTTTTCAGGGTGTTTCGGATGCTCTTCATCGATAGGCAGATAGTCGGGGGAACCGAATATTGCTGCCGAAGATGAAAAAATCACGTTCGGGATTCCTGCCGAGAGTGCTGCATTCAGTATGTTGGTCGTCCCGGCAAGATTCATTTCAGCATACGTTTCGGGCTTCACCATTGATTCGCCCGCAGCTTTCAGGGCGGCAAGATGCACGCAACCCTCAAAACCTTCGGCCATAATTTCACGAAGCTGTAACGGATGCCTGATATCTCCGTGGACAAAAACCGCTTCGTCAAAAAGATTTCTCCGCGTGCCGAAGGAAAGGTTATCAAGAACCGTAACCGCGTACCCCTGGTCCAGAAACTCTCTGGTCACATGGCTGCCTATATACCCGGCGCCACCTATAACAAGTATCTTCACCTGTTTTTATCGATTGGTTTTTCCGCCTTGCTGTTCGCCTCTGTTTCTTTTTGCCAAAGATAACACTTTCGTCTAAATTGAACGATTGTAACAATACCTCAACAAGCAGCGGAATATTCTCGAACAGCATGTCGAGCGGGGCCCGATGAATGAATTGCTTATACGATATACGGCCGGGGATTTTTTCGGCGTTTCGGGAAATCTGCGCCCTGCAGACCACGCGCCACGGCGGGATCAGCCCTGAACCGTTCGCTTCCCTCAACCTGGGACACAATACTTCCGACAATCCGGCGCATGTTCAGAGGAACCGGCAGATACTCTGTCACCGCCTGGGGATCGATCCTTCTTCACTTGTCACCGCCGACCAGGTACATGGAACAAAAGTTCGTCATGTCGTTAAAGGAGGTCATCATGCAGGATGCGACGCCTTTGTGACCGACCGGGCGGGTGTTTATCTTTGTATACTCACCGCGGACTGTTTCCCCCTGCTCATTTACGATTATGAACATAAAGCTGCGGGGGCTGTGCATGCCGGGTGGAAAGGCACCGCGGCAAATGTGGCGGGCATAACCCTCAGGGAAATGCAGGAAAGATTCGGAACCTCGCCGTCTGCCTGTCGTGCATGGATCGGTACCGGTATTTCAGGAAATGCCTATGAGGTCGGAAAGGAAGTGGCCGACCGATTCGCCGGAAAACATCTTTCCATTTCAGCCGATGGGAAAATCATGCTGAATCTTGCGTCAGCCAACCTCGATCAACTGATCGGAGCAGGCATTCCGCGGAGCTCTATCGAGCTGTCGCCATTCTGCACGGCAGGGAACAACAGGGATTTTTTTTCCCACCGCAAGGAAAACGGGAAGACCGGGCGCATGATCGCTCTTATCGGCATCAACTCCGAGGTGCGGACTCCCTGACAGCCACCAGGGCCGTTCCCGGTTTTTTATCGGATTCCCTTGCCGCCTGCACCTGCTTTTCCGCAGGTTTTGAGAGGCTCGGCAGCATAACTCTTTTCTCCTTTCCCGGACCGTTTAGCGGTTTATTGCAGGGTGTTTATTCTGAAAAACCGGGGTGTCCCCATAGGACGGGTATGCAGTACGGTGTGCTGCCCGTACAGTTGTTTAATAAGGCTTTTTAGGGTAAATTAACGCCCATGTAAAAACATCGGAATCCACTCTAACCGAACCTGAGTTGAACGACATGTTCGAGCCTTCCGGAGGCACAGGGCACCGCTGAATATCAACTTGGGTCTTTAACTTTTTAGCCTTACCTGAACATGAACGACACTGAATTGCTGAAGCGTACTCAACGGGCCAATGAAATCCTTTTCAAAGGAGTTGTGGAATTCGGCTGTTTCAAGGCTGCGCTTGAACTCGACCTTTTTATTCAGCTCGCTGACGACGCTAAGGATGTTGAAACTCTTTCCGCTGCTATCGGTGCTGTTCCACCCCGGCTTGGCATGCTTCTCGAAGCGCTCCGCCAGATCGGCATCACCCAGCAGGAAAACGGCACGTGGGCATTGACGGATTTTGCCAAAAGCATGTTCGTCCCCACCGAAGAGCATCCGAACCTCTATATGGTTCCGGTTGCAGAAGCCATGGCCTATACCGCGGAGAACTTCTATATGCAGATGGCCGAGGCTGTACGCGGCAAACTCGACTACAAAGGCGAAACGTCGTACCCGCCGAAAACAAAGGAAGAAAACCTTTACTTCGAAGAAATTCACCGCCGTAACGCCCACTTTTCCATCAAGCTGCTGCTTGAAGAAGCAGACCTTTCCTCGAATAAAAAGCTGGTCGATGTAGGCGGCGGTATCGGTGATATCTCGGCGGCACTCTGCAAAAAGTACCCTCAGCTCGACACCACTATCCTGAACCTCCCGGGAGCCATCGGGCTGGTCGATGAAAACGCTACGGAAAAAGGGATCGGAGACAGGTTGAGAGGAGCGGCTGTCGACATCTACAGGGATGAATATCCTGCGGCCGATGCGGTCATGTTCTGCAGGATTCTCTATTCGGCAAATGAACAGCTCACGGAAATGATGTGCACAAAGGCCTTCAATGCTCTTGAAGCGGGCGGTAAACTGCTTGTGCTCGATATGATCGTCGATGAAAAGGATCACCCGAACTACGACTACCTCAGTCACTACATCATGGGCATCGGTATGCCCTTCTCTGTGCTCGGTTTCAAAGAGCAGTCAAACTACAAGCCGATCCTTGAAAAAATAGGGTTCACTGACGTTCGCATGGTCCGGCGTTACGATCATCTTTATGTCGAGGCGGTAAAGCCCGCGTAAAGAATCCTTGAGGGTTTAAAAGCAGTTTCCCCGACACCGCGGGGGAAACTGCTTTTTTTGCTGTTTGCTTTCCCTACTCCTCTGAACAAACCTTTCTATAGCCCCCGTAAAGGTCGTGAGCGGCGCGGCAGATATCCTCGCGAAAATCGGGATGCGCAATGCTCGCAAGCGCTTCTGCACGCTGTCGCATGTTTTTGCCATGGAGGTTGACAATCCCGTACTCCGTAACGACATACTGAACATGGGCTCTTGTGGTTACCACGCCGGCACCTGGCTTGAGCATTGGAACAATCCGCGACTCACCGCGTTTTGTGACCGATGGCAGGGCTATGATGGGCTTTCCGTCAGGGGAGAGCGCAGCCCCCCGAATGAAGTCCATCTGGCCTCCCACACCGGAAAAGTACCGCTGCCCGATCGAGTCGGCACAAACCTGCCCGGTCATATCGATTTCTATGGCGCTGTTGATCGCAGTAACCTTGGGATTTTTCCTGATCTCTTTCGTGTCGTTTACATAGTCGGATCCGAACATTTCCACAAGCGGGTTGTCATCGACGAAATCATAGAGTCGTCGTGTCCCTAAAAGAAAACTGGCTACAATAATCTCGTTGTGGGTGCACTTGTATCTCCCTGTTATCACCCCTTTTTCAACAAGATCGACCACGCCGTCGGAAAACATTTCCGTATGGATGCCAAGATCCCTGTGATGGGTAAGCGCGGCGAGTGTCGCGTCGGGAATGGCACCGATACCCATCTGCAGGGTCGCACCGTTTTCGACAATGGAAGCGACGTTTTCCCCGATTTTTCGTTCGATATCTGTCAGAACGTGCTTTTTTACCTCCGGAAGAGGATCATCAACCTCAACCATCGCGTTAATATGGCTTGTGTGCAGCAGACCTTCTCCATGCGTTCGCGGCATGTTCGGATTGACCTGGGCAATAACCTTTTTGGCGGTATGAACCGCCGCCCTTGCCGCATCGACAGATACGCCGAGCGAACAGTAACCGTGACGGTCGGGAGGCGAGACATGAACAAATGCAACATCAAGGGAAAGGACATTTTTGTAAAACAGTGCGGGAACGTCGCTTAAAAAAATAGGAATCGCGTCCGCCCGACCCTCCTGAACGGCGGACCGTACATTTCTGCCGACAAAAAGGGCATTGAGCCTGAAGCTGTCACTGTATTCGGGCCGAACATAGGCGGCTTCTCCTTCTGTATGAAGGCT
>JAKSDB010000338.1 GCA_022360415.1 Chlorobiales bacterium | reverse complement strand
GAACAGGGTGCCGGAAAAGGTGCGGTGACCTCGTTTCTGATATCGACCCCTGAAACAGGAGTTGATTCAATAGCTGTTACCTACGCGCTTCTCGATCCGCTCATGACGGTGATAAGGCCGCTCGTGTCTTTCTTTACGGCTGTTGCGGCCGGGATTTCGGTTTCGTTTACAGAAAAGAAGGGCGTTACCGGGAAGAAGGAAGATTCGGCTTTTTCCACAGGATCATCATGCACCGACTCCTGCTGCTGCGGGCCTGAGGAGGAAAAAAAGGAGCTATCGGTTGCCGAAAAACTGAAAGAGGGGATGGATTTTGCCTTCAATGATCTTCTCAAGGATATCGGCAAATGGTTCCTTATAGGGATACTCCTGGCGGGGATCATTTCTGTTTTTGTTTCACCGGAACTCATAAGCCGCTACATCGGCAACGAGTACTTTTCGATGATATTGATGCTTGCGATAGCAATACCGCTCTATGTCTGCGCGACGGCATCGACACCGATAGCGGCGGCGCTTGCGCTGAAAGGTATTTCGCCGGGTGCGGCTCTTGTTTTTCTTTTGGCGGGACCTGCGACCAATGTCGCTTCACTGACGGTGGTTTCACGGATCATCGGTAAAAAAGCGGTGGTTGTCTATCTTGCGGTTATCATCGTGATGTCTTTTGCAGCGGGAGTGCTGGTTAATTATCTTTACGGGTTCCTTGGATTTGACATAGCGAACTGGATTCAGAAAGACGCGCATGAAGAACACGGGATTGTTGCTCTTGGCTCTTCGATTATTTTGCTCGTTCTGATCGCTCGCTCTTTCTTGTCCCGGAAAAAATAAGCTGCGGCAAGAAAAGAAACTTCTGCCGGGTTATTGCTATCTTTTGTAATACGTGTACCTGTATTTTCAGGCATGATCAAGCAACGTATTAACGGATGCAATCCATGATTCCCGGCAACCGCTACACCATCAGTTTTTCGGTTCTGCTTTGTTTTCTTCTTGGCGGGTGCGCATCTGCCGTGGTTGGTGCTTTGGAAGACTACCCTGAACCTCCGGTCAGGGTTTTGTTCGCAACAGACAGGGAATTGACGAATGCCGAGGAGCTTGATGAACGGTTCGGATTCAGGCGGGCAGATGTTGCTTATGGAGAGTGCACGGTTTCAATCCCTCCCGACCACCGTATCGGAGAAATGGAAAGCCCGTTGTTCCGGGAGGATATCATGGAGCATGTGGTGCTGTCCGACATCTCAGTGTACGAGAAGCAGGTTTTTTTCAGGGAGGTAGCCGGGTTTGTCGAGCGTTCGCCGGACAAGCGGTTGCTTGTCTTCGTGCATGGATACAATGTGGCTTTTGAGAAAGCGGCACGCCGTACGGCTCAGATGGTAGAGGATCTTGGTTTTAAAGGGTGTCCTGTTTTTTACAGTTGGCCTTCCCATGGCAAGGTGAGCGCATATCCTGCCGATGAAAACAACGTCAGCTGGTCGAAGAAAAACCTTAAGAGGTTTCTCGAGGATCTTGCCGATCAGTCGGGTATCGGCAGTATCTATCTCATGGCTCACAGCATGGGTAACCGGGCGTTGACCGGGGCTTTTCTCGAACTGATCCATGAGCGGCGTGATCTGAAACGTCGTTTCAAATCATTGATACTTATCGCGCCTGATATCGATGCGGAAATTTTCGAGAGAGATATTGCCGGAAGCCTGGTTCGATCAGGTGCGTTCATCACTCTTTATGTATCCAGTGAAGACAGGGCGCTCAAAGCATCCGGCAGGATTCATGGATTGCCGAGGGTTGGAGACGCTGAAGGAGCTCCCTTGATTGTGCCGGGGATCGAGACCATCGACGCGACCGGAGTCGATACAAGTTTTCTCGGCCATTCCTATTTCAATCGCTCACGATCCGTGTTATCGGATATCTATTACATCATCAACGAGGGCTTGCGTGCCGACGAACGTTTTTCCCTTGAAGCGGTTGATACGACGGAAGGCCGCTACTGGAGGTTTAAGGAGTAGGTAGGAACCGCACAACAGGTGGCGGTTTAATAAGGGCACCTCTATTAATTGTCGTGAGCGACCTGAAGACAAGGCGGACGGAGCCAGAGAAACCGGAGTGTACACAGAGTACATGAGGATTTCGAGTACCGACCAACGAAGTATTCGGGGCGCGCAACAAATTAATTAATAGAGGTGCCCATAAGTTTGCAAGATTATTAAGTCTATCTATGATAAAGGTGATCTTATGGGACAACGACGGCCTTCTTCTTGACAGCGAGACGGTTTTTTTTGAACTGACACGGGAGGTGTTTGCCGAATTCGGGTTTGAGCTTGAAAAGGAATACTGGGGGATCGAGTATCTGGGCAAGGCGAAACGTACACGGCAAGTGGCCCATGACTTCGGGATGAAGCCTGACCTCGTCGACCGTGTCATCGAGCTGCGCGACAGCAGGTTTCTCGAGGCACTGCATCGCCCGATTTCCCTTAGACCGAAGGTTCGCGAAACGCTCGATACTCTTGCCGGAAGATTCAGAATGGGAGTCGTAACCGGAAGCCCTCGTGAAAAGGTCGAGTTGATGCATCGATCAAG
>JAKSDB010000433.1 GCA_022360415.1 Chlorobiales bacterium | reverse complement strand
GAGCGATGCTTTTTTTATGCCGGCATCACGCAGTTCATGTAATTTGGTTTCCCTTGAAGAAATGATTGCAAATTCGGCCATCGCAAAGAAACCGTTAGCCAGAATCAGGCCGAATAAAATAAAGAGTTCTACTATATCGGAGTTCATATGGCGGGCACTAAAGTGCCTGTGAATAAATAAGGTCTCAAAAGGTTCTACTGTATTGAAATGGGTGATGGCTGTTACCGAGGATATTGCCCGGCGCAGCGTCAAGGCTTATGTTCAGTACAGTTAAATGTATTAATGACAAAAGATAGGTAAAAAATCCCCAACAGAAGGGCTTCTTGCCCTCCTCTTCAGTCTTTTCATTCCCCTCATGGCTTGGTGGTGCCGGAAAAAGGTTCTGGGGCAGGGAGCGCATTACCGCACTATTGTGATTCGTTGTTGATGTACGAAAATATGGTTAAACTGCAATCATTCAAAGTCAAACCTCAAATGGGCGTTTCAGCAATCGCTCGATTCAGGAACAAGCAAGTTTCTCTTCTCGTGGACATTTTACGGCGTACCGCTATATCGGTCATGATCCTTGTTTTTGCGTCTTGTGCAAGACAGGAAAAGGAGCCGGGCGAGAGCGAAACGGCGGCGCTCTATGAGAAAGCAGACTCTCTTGCCGTCATTCATGAGTATGAAAAAGCGCTCGAACTTCTGCGGGAAGGTCTTGCAGCAGACACCCTGGACGGGTTTTCCCCGATGACGGCCGGAGCTTTGAACCGCAAAAGTATGATCGAAGGGGTAACGGGAAACTATTTCGACGCGCTTGCTTCCCACGAGACGATTGAAAAGCGATGTAGAGGGATGCTTCCGGCTGCCGCCGAAGCGGAGCGGATCAGATCGAAAGCCGCGCTTCTTGCCGAGCTCGGAGAGTTTGCCGGGGCCGAAAAAGCGCTGACGGCAATCGCTTCATTGAGTGTTCCGGATTCACTGGAGCTTGCGCGCTATCAGGTTTTGGCGGGTGAGCGTGAAAAAGCGTTGGACATGTACAGTAATCTGAGCGGGAACAGCGATCCGGTTGTTGCGCTCATGGCATTCACGGGGCTTCTCGAGCTGAGCCTCGATGCCTCGTTGCGCATGGCTGAGGCGCCATCGTTCTACATACACCGGATTACCGGCATAACCAGAAAGCTTGTTACCCGTGGAAGGGAGGGCGATGAAAAAGCGGAGGCACTTGCCTTGCGCCGGGCCGCGATGTTTCTCGAGCTGTTTCCCGCACATGCCAAAGATGCCAGTTATCTTTATTTCAAAGCGCTTTCGCGAGCCCGCGCTGCAGGTGAAGAGAAGCTTGTTCAAATGCTGGATGTCGAATCCAATGCGGTTCTCAAAAACGAACCGGAGGTGTACGCCCGTACGCTTGACTACTTTGAAAGAAACAATATGTCTTTCGAAAGAATGGCTGCCCTGCTGAAGCAGGGTGCGGGAGGAAAGATGGATGACGACAGCAGAATAAAGGTATTGAAACAGGGCCTGAACATCTACCGTTACCATGTGCCCCCCAGGCCGGGATACACTCTCAGAGGGCTCGTGGATCGCTCAGCTGAAATGCTTACCGAACTGCTCCTGAACAAAGGCAGGTTTGCAGAGGCTTTTGAAAGCGATGAACTGAAGAAACTATTTGCTTTAACGCATCTGGTACAGAGAGGTTATGTTTCTTTTGAGCTGCCTGACGAGCATGAACAGCTTGAACGTCAGGTTGTAAAGCTGGGACGCGAGATGAACGCCCTGCATCAGCGATTGATGAACATGTACGAATCCGGCCGGAGTTATGAAAACCATGAAGCGGTGATTGAGGCAATCAACCGGAAACGGGGCGTTTTCCACCAAAAGCTGGCGGAGGTTCAAAGGGTTTCGCCACTCTTGGCCGAGAGACTGACAGTCAATCCGGTTACACTGGGAACGGTGCAGGAGGCACTTGATAAGGAGCACGCAATTCTGAAAATAATAGATGGTCGTGAGTGGTGCACGGTTTTTCTGGTACAGGACAGCTATGTCGATGTATCCAGGCGAAAGGTCGATGGAGCAATGTACCGGTCGAGACTGAAGCTTTTCAGGGAGCGCATTGCAATGAACGCTGAAGGAGTCCGTACCAGAATTGCGAGGGATTCGGAAAGGCTGTGGCTGACGGATCTCCTTATCAAGCCCTACGCAGGACGTCTACGTGATATCAGCCGGCTGACGGTCATTGCCGGTGAGCCTGTTCCGGCTCACCTGCTCGGCAACAACCGCTTTTTGATCCGCGATTTTCCTGTATCGTGGGTTTACTCTGCAAACGAATTCATTCGGCGGGCATCACAGAGAAAGTTAACAATCCCGGAACCGGAATATTCATTTTACAGCGCGGAAAGGTATAAGGATGCGCTTGAGAGGAAACTGTTGTTTCCCCGTCATACCGTATTTCTTCTCTGGGGGCATTTTTCCGCTTCCGAGATCGATGAGCTGCGGGTATTGTTCTCATTGCCCCTCCAGCAGGGGGGTGATCTTTCCGGAGTCCTGCACCAGATGGCGCAAGACAAACAGGTTGAAAATGACCGGTGGATATATCTGACAGAATACTAAAACCTAAACTTTTTCCTGCCCGACCGGAGGGATTTTCAGGGCAATTTATATTATTTATTCGATTGTCATGAAGGCTTTATTTTTGTAAACTATATAAATTGAGTGTTTTGGGCGGAGCGGGCTTTTTTTGTTGACATAAATCACGTGCATGTCATGGCGGATGAAGTGACATTTGGTTCTGCCTGCGACTTGCTGGTACGCAAACTCATTCAGGCCAGAAAAGGGCGGGAACTCACTCTCGAAGAAGTCAGTGCCGAGACGAGAATAAAAAAAGACCACCTTGAAAAAATCGAGGCGGGCAATCTGGGCTTTTTGCCATCAGCATATGTTTATGCATTTTTGAAGGAATACGCCCAGGCCCTTGATGTCGAAGACGGCGATATTCTTGCGCAATGCAGGGACGAGCTCAGCATTCCTACGGACCAGAGAATCAGGGAGGAAAAAGAAGCGGAAGCCGAAGAAGAGGCCGGCAGCAGGGGTGACCGTCTTTCAGGCATGTTTGATGCCGTTACCAAAGTGAAGGACAGGGTTCCCATTGCTTATATTGCCGGTGGCGCAGCATTGATCGTTGTTCTGCTTCTTGTGTTATCGTTTTTCCTCTTTTCCGGAACCTCAAAAGACGGCCAGAATAACCCTCAGGAAGAAACACGCCAGGTTGAGCCGCAAGATGATGTTGCGGCAGATTCTGTCACTGAGCCCGATGAGCCTGAATCTCCTCCGGAAAACGCTTCCCCGGAGCTTGCCGTCATGCAGGAAGAGTGGGCAAAAGGCTTATCGTTTCTGCCTGAATCACCCGCATCTCCTTACCAGAAAATACTTGTTGTTCGTATTATCAATGACCTCAGCTGGGTAAAGATTATTGCCGACGATGGCGATATAGTGTATCCGGGAGGTCAGTTCAAGGCCGGAGAGGTACTGCGTTATGAGGCAAAAAGGAAGTTCTGGGTGAACATCGGCCGCCCTCCTTTTGTAGAGTTGTATCTCAACGGTGAAAAAGTTTCGCCGCTAAGCCAGAAAACGGTTGTGCTTGGTGAAGAGTAGTTCACGCCTCTCTTTTTGTGCCGGTATGCAACTGCTTCCGGTACCCTGACATGTTTTTTTGATTTTTTCATTTTATCTTTACGCCCCTGTAAAACCGGGAATTTATTGTCCGGTTTATGTATTCCTTTATCCATACTTGGTTACATGGTTTGTACGATGCTGTTTGTGCTATGAGTGACGTATCAGGAAAAGTTGTAATAGTAACAGGTGCAGCAGGAGCGCTGGGAAGCGTTGCATCAAAAATGTTTTTTGACAAAGGCGCCGGTTTGGCGCTTCTTGACAGGAACGTTGACCTGCTTTTCAGCCAGTGGCAGAATGTTGAGCAGGTGATGTGCCTGAAAACCGACCTTATTCAGGCATCGTCGGTTGAATCGTCAGTAAACCGTATTATAGAGCGTTTCGGTCGCATTGACGCTCTCGTCAATATCGCAGGCGGTTTTTCAATGGGACCTCCGATACATGAGGCTGCTGAGGAAACGTGGGATGACATGCTTGACCTCAATGCCAAAAGCGTTTTTCTCATGAGCAGGGCTGTGATTCCCCTGATGCGCATGCAGGAAAAGGGCTGTGTGGTTACTATCTCGGCAAAAACCGCGCTGAAAGGAGGAGCAGGGATTGCTCCTTATATTATTTCAAAATCAGCCGTGGTAAAGTTGACCGAGTGTCTTGCTGAAGAGAACAGGGAGGAAGGGATAAACGTTAACTGTATCCTTCCGAGTATTATCGATACACCTGCAAACAGAAAAGATATGCCGGACGCTGATTTTTCACGGTGGGTTTCGCCCGAGGCGATAGCGGATGTCATCCTTTTTCTTGTTTCACGGGAGTCCAGGGCGGTGCACGGCGCTTCGATTCCGGTATACGGATTAAGCTGAAAAGAAAACCACTGCGGAGCTGAATACGGCAGACTGTTCTTTTATCGGACTGCAATAACCTTTGATTTTTTCAGTACAGAGTATGAAAGTTTATGAAAATCTGGCACAGACGACCGGCGGTACGCCGCTTGTGGCAGTACAGCGTCTGAATGAGCCGGGCGGAGCGGATATTATCGCCAAGCTTGAGTCGTTCAACCCGCTTTCAAGCGTGAAAGACCGGATAGGCGTGGCAATGATCGAGGATGCGGAACGCAAAGGCCGGATCGACGCGGGCACAACGATTATCGAGCCGACCAGCGGGAATACCGGTATTGCGCTGGCATTTGCCTGCGCAGCGAAGGGTTATAAGCTGATTCTTACCATGCCCGACACCATGAGTGTCGAACGGCGCAGGCTTTTGAAAATATTCGGTGCAGAGCTGATCCTGACGGATGGCACGTTAGGGATGAAAGGGGCGATAGAAGAGGCTGAGAGACTTGCAGGCTCCATGCCTGACTGTGTTTTACTCCAGCAGTTCAGCAATCCGGCGAATCCTGATATTCATCGAAAGACCACGGCTGAAGAGATCTGGGACGATACGGATGGAACTGTTGACGTTTTTGTTGCAGGAGTCGGTACGGGCGGTACGGTTACCGGCGTAGGGGAAATTCTGAAAGAGCGCAAGCCCGAAGTCAGGATTATCGCCGTCGAACCTGAAGATTCCCCTGTTCTTTCAGGAGGAAAGCCCGGCCCTCATAAAATACAGGGAATCGGGGCCGGGTTTGTTCCCGATAATCTCAATACGGAAGTCATCGATGAAATTATCCGGGTAAATGCCGACGATGCCGGAGACGTCGCGAGAAAGCTGGCGGAGATGGAAGGTATTCTTTGCGGGATTTCATCAGGTGCCGCAATGTGGGCAGCCTTGCAGGTCGGAAAACGTTCCGGTATGCGGGGGAAAAAAATTGTTGTACTTTTGCCAGACACAGGAGAACGCTATCTTTCAACCTGGTTGTTTCCCGGGGAGTGAGGTTTCGGGACAACCAGGCCGGTTTTACAATTCTCAGAACGTGATAATGGATTATGGAAACAAAAAGGATATATCTCGATCACAATGCCACGACACCGCTTCACCCCGAGGTGAAAAAGGAAATGATCGAGGCAATGGAAATGTTCGGCAATCCATCGAGCATGCATGCCTTTGGAAGAGAAGCCAGGGCCAATGTCGAACATGCAAGGAAGATAGTGGCTGATTTCGTTGGCGCACATGAGGATGAAATTGTTTTTGTCGGCAGCGGGTCGGAAGCCAACAATACCGTACTCTCGCTGTTTGCCTGTGCTTCAAACCTCTGTCTCCCCGGTTTCAAGGCCAGGACATCCATTATCACGACCAGTATTGAACACCCCTGCGTTCTGGAAACATCCGAATGCCTCGCACACAAGGGGACAACCGTAAAGTTTCTCGATGTCGACAGCTACGGCCGGATCGATCTGGACCAGCTCAGGGAGTATCTAACCGACGATGTCGGTCTGGTTTCGGTGATGACCGCAAACAACGAGATCGGAACGATCCAGGACATCGCGGAGATCACGAAAATGGCGCATGACAATGGTTCATTGATGCATACCGATGCGGTGCAGGCGATCGGCAAGATGCGAATGAATGTCAATGAACTGGGGATCGATTTTCTAACCATGAGCGCTCATAAAATTTACGGCCCGAAAGGTATCGGCGCGCTCTTTGTTCGCAAAGGGACGCCGTACTGTCCATTTATTCGCGGCGGGCACCAGGAGAAAGGACGGCGGGCCGGTACTGAAAACACCCTGGGAATTATCGGCTTGGCTAAAGCCATTGAGATGCGCAATGCTGAAATGGATGAAGAGGCAAAGCGGCTTGCGGGGATGAAGGAAGCTCTTGTAAAAGGGATCGAAGGATCGATTGACAATGTGGTGTTCAACGGGCATCCGACGTCGAGCATACCCAATACGGTAAACGTGTCGTTTCCGGG
>JAKSDB010000076.1 GCA_022360415.1 Chlorobiales bacterium | reverse complement strand
ACGTCTTCATAGGTCGGAAGTTCCTGGCCTGCAAGACCGTAACAGCGTTTTGAATCCTTGTCGAGAACGCCCTCTTCCTGTAACTTGTGCAATACATACCAGAACCCCGGCAGATGTATCGATTCTTCGTAACCAAGTGTTCTGGCAAGCTCTACGGAACGAAACCGCTCACCTTCATGATCCGATAAAAAATTGATAATCTCTGAAGCAATCGATGCTTCACCCTTCCTGACCAGAAATTCATTGATCAGAATATGATCGTTTGGCTTGACCCGTTTCTCATCGGGCGAATGTGAAGAGTTCTTCTTTTTTCTTTTCGGAGATTTTGTCTTCTGATCTTTCTTTTTTCTTCCCACGCAACAATCTTTTTAATAATTCATTCTGTAACAAAAACTTTCATTAGGCCGCTTCTATTCATCTGTTGCGCACCCTGATTACTTCGTTGGGCGGTGCTCGAAATCCTCATGTACTCTCCTGTGCATTCCGGTTTCTCCGGCTACGTCGGCCTTGTATCCAATCCGCTCTCGAAAATTTTATAGAGGCAGCCTGTTATCCGCTTCCCCTGCCACCTGTTCATTCCTCATTAATGCCGTTTCAGGAAATCGTCTTCCTTTCCTCCTCGCCATCAGGCAAACGTTCATTACATCATGTCAGGGGGAAAGAAGACATTGTTTTCCTTTCCAAACCGGGAGCATTGCCGCCGCGCAGAAACAGCGCAAGGTGTTAATATTAAAAAGAAAAGCATGAATACCAATCATGTTTTAAACATTTCACACGGAAGAACCTTCATCAGGGGTGCTTTCCCGGCGGATCTTCTCCACAAGGTTGGTAAGCCTCCTGCCGACCTCGCTGTTGCCGACAGCTTTGGCAAGAGCTTTTTCCTGTCCTATGATTATCACAAGCTTTTTCCCCCGTGTGACCGCCGTATAGAGAAGGTTTCGCTGAAGCAGCATGTAATGCTGCATTGCCAGAGGAATAATCACTGCCGTATACTCCGATCCCTGGCTTTTATGAACCGTGATCGCGTAGGCGAGAGCAAGCTCGTCAAGCTCACCGAGTTCATACTCAACATGCCTGCGGTCGAAATCGACCGTCACAATATTTTCTTCCGGGTCTACCGACCTGATAACTCCGACATCTCCGTTAAAAACCTCTTTATCATAGTTGTTTATCAGCTGGATAACCTTGTCACCCTTTGAATAATCAGTGCCGAAACGTGATATGCCGCTGCCGCTGTCGGGATTCAGCTCTTGCTGCAATGCAGCATTCAACGCAATGGTTCCCAGTCCTCCACGGTTCATTGGTGTCAATACCTGGACATCTCTTACCGGGTCAAAGCCGAATCTGGCGGGAATACGTTTCACCACGACTTCCAGCAGCTTCGCACGGATATCTTCCTGTTCCCCGGCAGGCACAAAGTAGAAATCGGCAAGCTCTTTCCCTTCCTTGTTCAGCGGCATTTCTCCCCTGTTTATTCTGTGGGCGTTCATGATAATCATCGACTCCGAAGCTTGTCGAAAAATCTCGGTAAGCCTGACGACAGGAACCATGTCTGAAGCGATGATATCGTCAAAAACCGCACCAGGGCCGACCGAAGGAAGCTGATCCGCATCTCCAACCAGTATCACCGCTGCTTTATCCGGTATGGCTCCAAGCAGTTTGCCCATGAGTTGTACATCGATCATGGAAGACTCATCGACAACAACAAGGTCGGCATTAAGGGGATTATTCCTGCTTCGTTTGAAATCAAAAGAGCGGGGATCGAACTCAAGAAGGCGATGGATGGTTTTTGCCTCGAAACCTGTTGACTCCGAAAGCCTCTTTGCCGCTCTGCCTGTAGGTGCACATAACACAATCCTCTGTTTTCTTGAACGGATAACCTTCAGAACAGCATTGACCAGTGTGGTCTTGCCGACGCCGGGACCACCGGTAATGACAAGAAATTTGCTGCAGAATGCTTGTTTGAGAGCTTCCTTCTGGGATGTTGAAAGCTCCAATCCGGTTGAATCCTCGGCCTTTTCCATCACCTCCGAAGCATCTATTTTCCCCCACGGAGGCTCCCCTGCAGCCAGCCTTTTGACCGAAACCGCAATGCTGTTCTCCGCCCTGTACAGTGGGGGAAGGTAAATGCCCGGCACACCCTTCATTTCGTCCCGGACAAGCCCTCCGTTGACAATTTCTTCCCTGATTGCCTCTTCAATAACGTCTTCCGAAATCCCCAACAGTTCCACCGAGTCCCGGACAAGCCTTTCTTCTGTTGCGGCACAATGTCCTTCACCGGAAATCTCCTGCAAGACATAACGAATCCCTGCGCGGGCACGCATCGGGGAATCGGAGGGTGTTCCCAGTCTGGAGGCAATGGTATCGGCAGTTTTAAAACCGATTCCCTGAATATCCAGCACCAACCGGTAAGGATTATTGCTTACTGTTGTCACAGCATTGTCGCCATAGGTTTTGTAAATTCTCACCGCCCTGGCCGTCCCGACTCCGTGGGATTGCAAAAATACCATGATATCCCTGACGGTTTTCTGCTCCCTCCACGCATCGATGATCATTTCCATGCGTTTTTTCCCGATTCCGGGCAGCTCGCTCAACCTGTCCGGTTCTTTTTCGATCACAGAAAAAACCTTGTCACCAAAAGCATCGATAAGCACCTTGGCAAAATGCCGCCCAACTCCTTTCACCATCCCTGAAGCAAGGTACTTCTCAATACCCTCTGTCGTCGCAGGAGGTACAACCGAAATCTCTCCGGCCCTGAACTGCAAACCGTACGTCCTGTCGTTGTTCCACTCACCGATACATTCAACGAACTCTCCTGCTGATACTGCCGCAAGATATCCTGTTACGGTAACCGGTTCAGGATGCCCCTGTACCTGGACACGAAGCACGGTAAACCCAGAGTCATCACTGTGAAAAACAATACGTGCCACAGTTCCTGAAAGCCGTTCAGTTTTCGGATCAGCCGAAAGAGGTTCCTGCATGTGTTCTTATTTCATTTCCTGTAAACTTTCTTCAAGACAGCCTCAAGCTGGTCAAGGGTCATTTCTTTCTTTCCGCTACGATCGGCTGAGGGATAGGGTTCGGGAGGCGGGGCCGGAGCAGGTGACGGGGCCGGCGACGGAGGCAGAACCGAATACCTGCGGGAAACAGAAAATCCGGAAGAAGTTTTCGCTTTTTTCATGCCGCTGCTTACGATGGTAACCACCTCATAATCACCAGGCGGCACGGTAGAGGGAAGATACACTCTGGCGGTACTGCTGTTATATCCTGATGACCGGTTAACATCCCTGACAATAGGCTCCATGACAGGATAACCGTTTCGCTTAACAGTGCGCTGCTCCCTCACGGTTATCTTGTCATCGCCGGAACCTCCCTGTACATAGTAATCAACTGTCGACGTCAGGACGTCTCCCGGCCTGACAGACCGGGGAACCAGAACAGAATTATCAATCCGCACAAGGCCCCTGTCAACGACACGGAAAGCAACTCTGCTTTTTTGTTCCCCGCTTTCAGCAAGAATAACTTCGTACGCACCACCCTCAAAATTATATCGGCATGAATCAAGTACCTCACCCGCTTCATGCTGCGGTACCATGCTTTTTTCCCGGATCATCTCCCCATTATGATACCAGCGGACAAGGAGCGGTGCGCCCTGCTGACCAGCGCCTCTGTACTTCACATAGTAATACAGGGACTTTAGCCCCGAAGCAAAGAACTCGCTTCTCCCGGAAAAACCCTTTGCGCCGATGTTGTCCGTCACCAGCGCACCGACAATGGTTATCCCTTTTCCATCAGTATGTCCGGGCTGAATACCGGATGAGGGTTTATCAATATAGGGCTGGTATGTACTGTCAATCTTCCTTCTACGCCTGTCATATTCGGATGCCGAGAGTTCCTTTCTTTTCCACTGTCTTTCCAGCTCCCCGACTTTTTCGTGATACTCGTCAAGATATTTCTGCCGGATCGCTCCTTCCGGGTCTTCAAGCCGGGATGCTGCTTCATAGACGGCATGGTCCAGCTTCTTCAGCACGTTCTGCCCGAGGTACTTGATTCCCCGGACAAGCGAGGTGCCCGGCACAAAGCTGAACAGCGTGACAGCGACAATCAAAAGCGAAACGATTTTCGATGCCTTCTCGAAGCTTACCAGCGCGTAGCTGCCTCCCAGCGTGATAGCGAAAAACAGGATAGTAAGCGCCATCCAGCGGCTGAGACCAAGATCCGCGAAAAAATCAGGTGCGGCAAAGCCCAGGATAGCCATAAGATGCAAGTAGAGTGCCAGAACACCCAGCCACACCGTTCTTCCCTTTCCAAACGCTGCCTTTACCGCATCAAAAAAGAAACAAAGCAATGCCGCCCCTGCTCCTGCAATGGCAAAAATGAGGGCCGCAAGACCCGACCACCCGAAATGGATCGAAAGTAGAAGCAGCGCGACAAGGACAGCCACGGAAATCAGAACCAGAGAGAAAAATGAGATGCTCACACCTCCCAGAGAAAACGAACGTGACTGCAGACGTTCGAGCTTTGGTTTTATATCCATTCAGCCTCCTTTAGGGCGCCTCTTTTTATTTACCATTTGATACCGGTCATTTTTTCAGATACCTCCCATAACCTGCGGGCCTGTTCCACATCGCGAGAACGCCTGCTGGAACGAGCTCTGACAGGGTACCCGCGCATCTTCCCCGGACCGTCAGGCCCGAAATAGTCGCCGCCGTGAACATCGGGGGCGGTGGCTGCATAAAGCACCGGCAGAGCGCCCATACCTGCAGGCTGGCCAAATATACTGTTCAGCAGGACAAGCCATCCCTGATGGCGCTGCAAATTGGTTGCCGACCATCCCGGATGAGCAGCCACGGCAAGCGTGTTTATGCCTTCTTCATCGAGACGCCGTTGCAGCTCAAAAGTAAAATACAGGTTTGCCAGCTTGCTGTCACCATATGCCTGCCATTTGTTATACTTCCGATTTTCCCAGTTCAGATCTCCAAAATCAAGCATACCGACTGAATGGGCGCCGCTACTCACCGTTACCACCCTGCTGCCCGGAACTTTTTTCAGCATGTCAATAAGGAGAATCGTCAACGCAAAATGGCCGAGATGGTTCGTGCCGAACTGGAGTTCAAAACCATCTGCCGTTTTTTCAAAAGGCACTGCCATAACGCCTGCATTGTCAATCAGAAGATCCAGCCGGTAACGCCCCTTCCTGAAATCATCCGTGAATTTCCTGACCGATGAAAGATCGGCAAGGTCGAGCTTCATAACCTCTATATCGGCCCGTTCATGCTCTCTTACGATTTTCCGGGCCGCTTCGCCGCCTTTTTCGGTATCGCGCACGGCCATAACCACTTTCGCCCCTTTTCCGGCAAGCGCGCGTGAAACTTCAAAGCCAAGGCCGCTTGCTGCCCCGGTCACTATCGCGACCTTTCCGCTCTGATCGAGCATCAACCGGGTATCCCACTGCTGTTTCTTTCCCATAACCGTCAATATTTTGCCTGAACAGGCTTTCAACAAAAACATATCCCCATTATGCAAACATAAGAACATCACGCTTGCTCTGAGCAATCTTTAACGAGCGCACATAACAAAATACTTTTACTAAAGACCGTCATCATAGATGCTTACAACGCGCGTTCAATCTGAAAACAGGGCAGAAAATATTAGTATATATTGTAGATAAGATAACGCAAATCGCACCAAGAACGCCAGCATTACACCTATCCCGTGTCGGTTGAACGGCATTGTATCAGAAATCATTGGCACGGATTTCAACGCAGAGATGGTTAAAATCAATGACAAGTCCCGGTTTTACAGAAATAACAAGGTATTGTCAACTGTTGAGACATTGTTCATACAACAGGACAAAATGAACACGAACAGATACTTTTGCTCCAATCCGATGCAATATCAGATTGAAAAAGCCTCCCGGAATGACCGTGAGGCCATCCTCAAAGTCATGGAGCCATGGAACATGCACCATGT
>JAKSDB010000165.1 GCA_022360415.1 Chlorobiales bacterium | reverse complement strand
TGCCGACCCGGTTTTTCTTTTCACGTAATGCCCGACAAGAACAACCAGGGCAACAACAGCGGCACCGGCAAAGAGCGGAAAAAGATAATCCGTCCACGAACGAACCGGTTGTTTGAGAGGTTTTATCGGCAGCAGTGTTGTCATGGAAGAATCGGTCAGCGCTCTTACCGAAACGCTGTCCGCAGGCCTCGCGTGCCGAACATTTTTAACTCCGGAAGCGTCACGAACCCTAACCGGCGGCAATGCATGCTTCCCGACAGCAAACAACGCCAATTCCATCCTGAATTCTGTTTTCAGTCCGCCGTACCTTTTCACCTCCTTTCCTATCAGCACATAAGGCAGCAGCCGGGTGCTGTCGGGCAAGGTAAAAGCAACCGTGTCCCCGGGGTCGTGTGTCACAGTAAGAGTATAGAAGATTCTGTCCCCGATGGTCACCTCGGCAGGAGAGAAGACACTTTTGAACTCAGGGTCAGCAACCTCCTCGTCAACAGCCGACATCAAAGGTGCAGGAAGCAGGAAGAGCACCGCCAGCATGAGGGCTGAAGCCATGTCAGACTTTCTTTTCACGATACCGGAAAAACCTGTTGAGCGCACCGATAATGGAACGGTTTGTCTGAAGATAAATAGCGTCGATGTTCAGGCTCTCGAGCGTTTTTTTCACTTTCTCGCGCTGCGCCTGCCGCATCGTTCTGTAACGCTTCAAGGCGTTGAGCCCGGCAGCATCCAGAACGATCTCATCCCTGGTTTCGGGGTCGCGCAGTCCGAGGATAACGCTTTGAGGAACTTCCATTTCAAGCGGATCGCAAAGATGAACAACCACAAAATCATGTTTCGCATTGACGATCTTCATTGTTTTTTCGTAACGCTCTTCGACCATATCCGTCAGCAGAAAAACAATAGACTGTCTCTTCAGGGTGGAACGAACGAAGGAAAGTGCAGCGTTGATATCGGTTTTCCTGCCGCGCTCCTCAAGGCTTATGATCTCCTCGAGAATAACCAGTACATGGCTCCTTCCCTTGCGCGGTGGAATGAACTTCTCGACCCGGTCGGAAAACATCAGCAGCCCTACTTTGTCATTGTTCATGATCGCACTGAAGGCAAGTACTGCCGCCGCTTCCGCCGCAAGCTCTTTCTTCGTCCGCTGACGGCTGCCGAAAAACATCGACCCCGAACTGTCGAGGATCAGCATCAGCGTTCTTTCCCTCTCCTCGGTAAAGAGTTTGACATACAGGTCGTTTTTGCGAGCGGAGGTGTTCCAGTCGATAGTCCGCACGTCATCGCCCCAGGAATATTCCCGTACATTGCTGAACTCGATGCCGCGCCCCTTGAAGCTCGAATGGTATTCACCGCTGAAGAGTTCGTTCACCAGACGCTTTGAACGGATCTCGATGTGCCGGATTGTTCTGGCGAGGTCTTTGATGTTCCGAACACCTTGCTGCATGGCAGAAGCAAGTCAAATTTCAAAAGTGAAAAGTCAAAATCGACCGGATAGCTTGATGAAAACAGCGCTTTCTCCGAGTACGATTACCGCTTCGCTGATAGAGTGACAAGTGACCAGTAACGAGTGACGAGCAAAATCCATTATTCATTAGTAACTAACTGTTCAATTGCTTGTCACTTGTTACTCGTCACCGCCTTATGGCACCTTCACATGCGCGAGGATCTCACGGATGCAATCTTCCGGTTTTACATTATCGGCTTCTGCTTCATATGTGGGACGAATGCGGTGGCGGAGCACATCAAGCGCCACCTCCTTGACATCCTCGGGAGTTATGTAAGCTCTCTGTCGGAGAAAGGCGTGTGCTTTTGCGGCAAGAAGCAGAAAAATAGAAGCTCTCGGCGACGCTCCGTACTCTATCATCTCTTCAAGCGACTGCAATCCTGCGGAAAGCGGGTTTCTCGACGTGGTAACAAGATCGACTATGTAGCGCTTGACCCTGGTGTCAGCATAGACGCGGTCGATCAGCACCCTGGCATTTTCTATCTCTCCCTTTTCGACAACCGGAGCAGCATCGGAAAGAAAACCGGTTGTTGCGGACCGCTCCATGATGCCGAGTTCCTCGTCATAAGAGGGATACTCAACAATTACCTTCATCATGAACCGGTCAAGCTGTGCTTCAGGAAGAAGATAGGTTCCCTCATGCTCGACGGGGTTCTGTGTGGCAAGCACCATAAACGGCCCGGGCAGCGGAAACGACCGGTCGCCGATGGTGACCTGCCTCTCCTGCATTGCCTCGAGCAGCGCCGATTGTACTTTCGCAGGCGAGCGGTTTATTTCGTCCGCAAGAATGATGTTGGCAAAAACCGGACCTTTGCGGGGATAAAACTCCATCTCTTTGGGGTTATACACCATGGTACCCACAAGATCTGCCGGAAGCATGTCGGGGGTAAACTGTATACGCCGGTACGCAAGGTTCATGGCCGACGCGAAGGTTCTGACAATAAGCGTTTTGGCCAGGCCGGGCACTCCTTCAAGAAGAACATGGCCGTTGGCAAGCAGCGCGATATACACCCTTTCAAGAACCCTGTTCTGCCCTATGACACGCTCCGAAAGCAGACGAGAGGCTTTGTCGAGAAAAGCGGAAGCTTTCCTGATCTCACCTGTCAATTCCTGAAGTCCGGCGTCATGTTTCATTGCCCCTGGCCCGTGTGATTACGTTCAAACTTTGCTCCTGCCTCACTATTGGCGGTCAAGCAGCCTTCCGAGTGAATTAAACGGTTGTTCCTCAGGAAACCTTCCTGTAAAGCCCCCTGAAACCCCATACAACGAGAAGGATACCCGCAACAAGAGCCGCCCAGCTGAGAACAGGATCGAGATTCAAAACGGCGTTGAGCATGCCGTAACCGGGAGCAAAGAGCAATATGATGTCCGCGCCCAGCAGAACAATCAACAGATTGAGAAACTTTATCTTGACCCTTGGTTTATTATTTTTAGCTTTGGCCATGGCACGTATACGATGGGGATACTTTACAGATGAACATTCTCGGGATCGAAACCAGTTGTGATGAAACATCGGCGGCTGTTCTGCAGAACGGCCGGGTTCTGTCGAACATTATCAGCTCCCAGCTTATCCACAAAGCTTACGGCGGAGTCGTCCCCGAACTTGCTTCACGGGAGCATGAACGGCTTATCGTATCAGTTGTCGAAAGCGCGGTAAACAAAGCCAATATACAAAAAATCGACCTTGATGTCATAGCTGCAACAGCAGGGCCGGGGCTCATCGGCGCGGTCATGGTCGGGCTTTGTTTCGCCCAGGGCCTTGCCTGGTCACTCGGGATACCGCTTGTTCCGGTCAATCACATTGAGGCGCATATTTTCTCCGGCTTTATTCAGGAAACCCCCGATGAAGCTGTCCCTGCGGAAAACTTCGTTTCACTCACCGTTTCAGGAGGACATACCTTGCTTTGTGTCGTGGACAGGAACCTGCACTACAGGGTCATTGGCAGAACCATTGACGATGCCGCGGGAGAAGCGTTCGACAAAACAGGCAAGATGCTTGGGCTGGACTATCCGGCGGGGCCGGTCATCGACAGGCTTGCCGGCGAGGGTGACCCGTATTTTCACGAATTCCCGCGTGCGCTTACCTCACGTTCGCGAACGAGCAAAAGCTACCGGGACAATTTCGATTTCAGTTTCTCCGGCCTGAAAACATCAGTGCTGAACTACATAAACACCCGCGAACCTGCATTCATCGAACAGCACATCCCCGACATTGCCGCGTCCATTCAGGAAGCTATCGTCGATGTCCTTGTCGAAAAAACCGTTGCGGCCGCAATGAAGTTCAATATTGGCTCGATATCGGTGGCAGGCGGGGTCAGCGCCAACTCGGGACTGAGGGAAAAAATGGAGTCCGCATGCAACGAACATGGTATCACCCTCTCTATTCCCAAAGCGATCTATTCAACCGACAACGCCGCGATGATCGCCACGCTTGCCGATCTGAAACTCTCCCGCGGGATTGCGGCACCGAACAATTACGACGTCGCTCCTTTCGCAAGCTTTGAGCATCGTTACTGAGTTGTTTATTTGTTGAAGTGTTACAGCTGCTGGATAGCTTGATGGCTCGACAGCTTGACAGCGGGGAAAAGCTTCTACTTTTTCGTACTCGTAATCGTACTCGAAAAAAGTTCGGGGATCGGGATCGGGGAACCACATTTTACCTTTTGACCTTTTCCTTTTGACTTTCTTGGTATGGATGCCGGATCACCCTGTAAGATGGATTCCGCATCAAGCGCGGCGTGACTTTCTTACTATTGAGCTAGCAAGCTATCGAGCTATCCAGCCATCTGGCTGTCATACCTTGTCCCTGAACTTCTCATTGAATTAGTTGACTGAATAGTTTATCTTTCCGCTTTTGGGAACGCAACCCATTAACAAACCTTAGCAAGATATCATGCATCATCTTATTTTTTCCCTGATTCTTATGGGAGAACAGCCCGGTTCAGGGCAGGCGGGCAACCCATTTATGACGTTCGTCCCGCTAATCCTGATTTTCGTTGTATTCTATTTTTTCCTTATCCGTCCACAGCAGAAAAAACAGAAAGAGCGCGAAAAAATTCTTGAAAGCCTCAAGCGCGGAGATAAAGTCGTTACCATCGGCGGTATGCACGGTACCGTGGCCGGGATAGAGGAGGAGAAAAAAACCGTTCTGGTGCAGGTTGCCGACAACCTGAAAATAAAGTTTGACCGCACCGCCATTGCGACGACTGAAAAACAGGAGTCCGGCGAAAAGCTTGCGAGCAAGGAATAACAGTCATCTATGCAGTTTACACGCGCAACACTGGTTCTTGAAAACGGCTCGGTCTATAAAGGCAAAGCTTTCGGGCATGTCGGCGAGGCTGGCGGAGAAGTAGTTTTCAACACATCGCATACCGGATATCAGGAAATTATCACCGACCCCTCTTACGCGGGCCAGATGGTGGTCATGACCTACCCTCTGATAGGCAATTACGGGGTTAACGACACTGACGGGGAATCCTGCAAAATCTGGGCGTCCGCCCTTATTGTTCGGGAAGTTTCACAGATCTACAGCAATTTCGCGGCAACCGCAAGCCTGGACGACTATCTCAGGGAATCAGAAGTCACGGGACTTGCCGGAATAGACACAAGAAAACTCGTGCGGGAGATCCGGGAAAAAGGCGCGATG
>JAKSDB010000426.1 GCA_022360415.1 Chlorobiales bacterium | reverse complement strand
TGCTGATTCGCACCGTTCTCTTTCTCATCCGGCAGGTGCTCGACATAATCCCTGGTAAAGGTTTTTGTTTTCTCCTGCCAGCCCAGGGTTCCCTGGATTGCCTTGCCAACCAGCTCAAAAGCGCCGGTTACCGCTCCGGCAATATCGGTGATGAGCTGCCAGGCATTCAGCTTGCCTTCGGTAAATTTCCGGGCCTGCATCGCTATGGTTTCAGGGAACTTGATCAGTGACTCCCATCCCATTTTACCCTGATAGGCGATGAGATCGAGCGGTTTGGTTTCAAACGTTCTCTTAACCTCTTCCACCGTTGTCAGGAGCCTGACTGTTCCAAGTTTGTCAAGTGTCGTCACGCATGCCACCCTTATTCCTTCCTCTATCAGCACATCGGAAAGCATTGCTTTTTCTGTGTCACTGAGGGGAGAAAGAAGATGCATGCCTTCGAGTACCTTTACATAGCATGTCTGGCATATTCCGTTACCGCCGCAGAAATACCCTATGTGCGTGTGATTTTTTCGGGCAATATCTATAAGGCGCTCACCGGTAGCGGCTTCATATTTTTTGTCATTTATATATACGAACATGGCTATATGATTTATTGTTTATCTATTGATAGTCTCACAAATGGTAACCTTTTTCGTTTCTTTAAAAGTTGCCGAAAGAGGACTGTTTTTATCTTGTATTTTTGCCGCCGATGTTGAGGAACACTGACGAATTCAGTCCCTGTGGAGTTTATTAAGGAGAGAGCAATAGATCTCCATGAGTCGGGCCGGCTCCTTATCGGAGTCCGGAGGATGATGAAGGAGGAGTTTCATTTTTTTGCCCTGCTGAAAACGGGGAGTGAATACCTGCATCCATTCGGACTGGAGGGAGGCTACGAGTTTCTGGAAAAAATGCTGGTTGTAAAAGTCAGCCCGCTCTTCTCCGGGTAGGAAGATCGAAAATGTCCGGGGCCGGATGTCGATTTTTGAAAGACCGATAGAGGAGCAGAGGTTTTTAAGTTTTGCCAGGCCAATCAGGTTTTCCAGATGTTGCGGGAGGGGCCCGAACCTGTCACGTAATTCATTCCGGATCGAATCGACCTCACTATCGGTCAAGCTTTTTGATATCTTTTCGTAAAAGGAAAAACGCTCCTGGGTTGCCGATATATAATAATCGGGAATGAGGGCATCAAAATAAAAAACCATATCCGTGTTGCCGGTGAGCTGAGACGGCCGCGACTCGTCCACGGTAAAGAGCTGGCTGAATTCTCCTGTCTTCAGTTCTGTAACGGCCTGTTCAAGCAGCTTCTGGTAGAGGTCGAAACCAAGTTCGTGAATCGCTCCCGATTGTTCTGCTCCAAGAAGGTTGCCCGCCCCTCTGATATCGAGGTCACGCAATGCAATATTAAAGCCGGAGCCGAGTTCCGTGAAGCTTTCAATGACAGCGAGCCGCTGTATTGCTTCTCTTTTAAGGGTATTGACCGGCGGGACGATCAGGTAGCTGTATGCCTTCCGTTCACTTCTTCCAACACGCCCCCTGAGCTGATAGAGGTCGGAAAGTCCGAACGTGTCAGCACGGTTAATGATGATCGTGTTTGCGTTGGAGATGTCAAGCCCTGATCCGATGATGGACGTGGAAATGAGCACGTCGAGTTCATGGTTGATGAACCGCATCATGACATTTTCAAGTTCGGCAACAGGCATCTGACCATGTGCAATAGCGGTTTTGGCTTCGGGTACGAGCTCCTGAAGGGTATTTTGGACCTGATCGAGTCCCGAGACTCGGTTGTGCAGGAAAAAAACCTGGCCGCGACGGTTGATTTCACGTTGTATGGCAATGCGGACAGTTTCGGGATCGAACTGCGTAATGACCGTTTCAACCGGCTGGCGGTTTCGCGGAGGCGTCGATACTATCGAAAGATCCCTTGCGCCAAGCATCGAGAATTGCAGTGTTCTCGGGATTGGGGTTGCGGACATGGTAAGCGTATCCACACCTGGAAAAGACTGCCGCAGTTTTTCCTTGACAGCTACTCCAAAATGCTGTTCCTCATCAATGACCAGTAAACCGAGATCCTGAAAGTGAACATCTTTTGAAACCAGTCTGTGCGTGCCGATGACAATATCGACAAGTCCTTGTGAAATTTTTTCAACAAGTGCTTTTTGTTCTTTTCTTCCGACGAAGCGGCTGAGTACGGCGATATTGACAGGAAAGTTCTCGAATCTGCGCGCAAACGTTTGGGCATGCTGATGGGCAAGTATTGTCGTCGGGGTGAGAACGGCGACCTGTTTTTTTGACTCAACGGTCTTGAAAGCAGCACGCATTGCAATTTCGGTTTTTCCGAAACCGGCATCCCCACAGATCAGGCGGTCCATCGGTGAAGAGGACAGCATGTCTTTTTTTACTTCCTCGATTGTTTTCAACTGATCGGCTGTTTCATCGAAAATAAACGATGCTTCAAACTCTCTCTGGAATATCGTATCGGTTCCGAAAGCAAAGCCCGGTGTCATTTTCCTCTGGGCATAGAGCTTTATCAGTCTGGAAGCGATGTCCTTGAGACGTTTTTTTACTTTTTCCTTCCTGGCTTTCCATTTGGAACTCCCGAGTCTGGAAAGAGTCGGCAGAGAACCTTCGGAGGCAGTGTATTTCGAAATCAGGCGGATATTCTGGACGTTGACGTACAGTTCATCGCCACCCTCATATTCTATCAGGACGCTTTCCTGCTCGGAATTACCGACTTCGATGGTTTCAAGGGCCTTGAAAACACCGATCCCGTAATCTTCATGAACGATGTAGTCCCCCACCTTCAGTTTCTGGAGATCCTTGAGGGAAATTCCTTTGAAGGCTCTTTTTTTATGGGATTTATGGGCGTGAAGCTTGCCAAAAATATCCGATTCGGTATAAACGTCGAAGCCGTTGAAAACAAAACCGGAGTAGAGGTTCAGGGCTATCCAGTTCATTTCAGCCGGCGTTTCACCTTTTCTATTGCAGACTTCTTCGGAGACAAATTCCGCAAGCTCCTCGATTTCCTTTTTCGAGCTGCCGACGAAGACCGTATGCTGATTTTCGGATTTCTCCAGGCTGAGTTCCTTTGCAAACAACCTGAAATTCCCGTTCAGCCTTGTCTGGGCTTCCGAGTGAAAAGCAAGAGGCTGTTTTTCAAGACGGTTTATATGGATACAGGGAAAGTTTTCAAGTTTTTTTTCAACGGTATTCCTGCCTTCAAATGTCTGGAACGAGGAGATATCATCGATGAGTACAAGGGTTCGTGAAGGAAGATAATCCGGAAGACCCCAGGAAAAGTCTTCATCATCATTGTTTTTTTCGGGAAAAAAGTTGCCCGTAAGAACAATGGAACCAAGGAGATTGCCGGATAACTGGCTGTCGGTGTCGAATGAGCGAAGGGAAGTGACGGTATCGCCGAAGAGCTCCATTCGGACAGGTTTTCTCGAACCAAAAGGGAATATGTCGACGATTGAACCCCTTATGGAAAATTCACCTTCTTCTTCCACGAACTCTTTTTTTGTGTAGCAGTTTTCAATAAGAAAGCCCGTTACTCTTTTATAGCCGATCTCTTTCCCGCTTTCAAGGGAAAGGAACCTTCTCTCCGAAACGTTCGGGTTTTGGAGCGGGGTCAGCAGATCATCGAAGGTTGCAAGGAGGACGACTGAACGATTTTCTGAAAGGTCGGCAAGCGCGAATGGCAGCTCGTCGGATACGGTGTGAACTTTTTTTGGATCAAGAAGCTCCGAAAGGTCGTTGTCATACATATCAAAAACCGCCCGGGAACTTATGATGAGAAGGGGACGATCTTTCAGGTCATTGAACAGCTGCACGACAAGCATGGAAACAAGAGAGCCCTGCAAGCCGGATATCTTCACAACAGGGCTTACAATCCCGCTGTTTTTCGTGAAATCGAGTTTCTGTTTCAACCCGGTAAAGGCAGGGTGCGAGGTGAGGGCGCTGAGCAGGTAGGAAGCGTTTCTTCTGGTTACCGATGCGGTTGTATTTTTTTTCCTGCCCATGCCCGGCAGAGTTTCATAAGAATCCTGCATAACCTATTTTATCCCTGGCTTAGCGCACTGAATACAGGGTATTCACCAGCAATTTGTTACTGAAACGGAGTCTGCGAACCGGTTAATTATGCAAAATATACTGGAAGTAAAAAACCTCAAGACATATTACTCGACCGACAGCGGCACGGCAAGAGCTGTTGACGGGGTGAGTTTTTCGCTTCGGCGCAACCGGACACTGGGAATTGTCGGCGAGTCCGGCTGCGGCAAGTCTGTTACGGCGCTTTCGATCATGCGTCTTGTACCGATTCCTCCGGGATATTTTGCCGGCGGGGAGATTTTCTGGAAAGGCACTGATCTCCTGAGGCTTTCGGAAGAGGAGATGAGGAAGATGAGAGGGAATGAAATAGCCATGATCTTTCAGGAACCGATGAGTTCTCTGAACCCTGTCTATACCTGTGGCAACCAGATAGTTGAGCAGATTCTTCTGCATCGGGAAATTTCCGGTAGAGAAGCAAAAGAAGCGGCGATCGAGATGCTTCGTCTTGTCGGTATTCCCAGTCCGTTTGAACGTTTCAATGCATACCCTCATGAGTTTTCCGGAGGAATGCGTCAGCGTGTCATGATTGCCATGGCGCTGTCCTGCGATCCGTCGCTTTTGATAGCTGATGAACCGACAACGGCACTTGATGTGACCGTACAGGCGCAGATCCTTGAGCTGATCGGAAAGCTGCAAGCGGACACCGGAATGAGCGTCATCCTCATTACGCACGATTTCGGCGTTATTGCCGAGCTGTGTGAAGAGGTGCTGGTCATGTATGCCTCCAAAGTTGTTGAAGAGGGAAGCGTTTCGCAGATTTTTTCCGATCCTCTGCATCCGTATACCACAGGATTGCTGAAATCGATCCCGAGAGTAAGCTCAAAGAAACAGCGTCTCAACGTCATTGAAGGGAATGTGCCGAGTGCCACCCACCTTCCCGAAGGGTGCAGATTTGCCAATCGTTGCCCTCTGGCAGACGAGCATTGCAGAAAGTTTGAGCCTCGCCTCGAAGAGTACGATCCCGGGCATCGGGCTGCATGCTGGAAGATCCGTGCCTGATCAAGGTCTTCGGTGCTGAATTAACGAAATTGTAACATTCGGCGGAGTAGATAAGAGGCTCGGATGGCAGGGCATTTCTGAAATGCTGAGTATAATACCTATATTTTCCTGAGTTGCTTGTTTCAGGTTTTTCACAACTGTCCATGTGATATCATGTCAGAGCCATTGATTCTTGTTGTGGAGGATGACCATAACCTGACAAAACTGCTGAAATACAATCTCGAAAAAGCAGGTTATAAATGTTTTTTGGCTGAATCGGGCGAAGATGCGCTGAAGCTGCTTGCCGAAAGGGATGTTGATCTTGTTCTTCTCGATATCATGCTTCCCGGGATCGACGGTTTCGAGGTGTGCAGGAGAATACGGCAGCACCAGCTTTTCAGGGACCTTCCGATTGTCATGCTGACGGCAAAAGGAGAGGAAATCGACAAGGTACTCGGTTTTGAGCTGGGTATTGATGATTATGTCGTAAAGCCTTTCAGCCCTCGTGAACTGAATCTGAGAATCCGTGCCGTTTTGAAGCGCGACCGGAGGTCAAGGAGCAGTGTCAGGGAGGTTATGAAATGCGACGGTCTCGAAGTGGATATCGCCAGACACAGTGTTACACTCAACGGAAGGGAGGTTACTCTGACATTGATGGAGTTCAAGCTTCTTGCAGTGCTTCTGAAACGAAGAGGCCAGGCGCAGTCACGCGAAACGTTGCTCAGCGATGTGTGGGATGTGGACAAGACCATCAATACCCGTACCATTGATACCCATATTACCAGATTGAGGGAGAAGCTCGGTGAGACGGGCAAGCTTATCAAAACCGTAAGAGGGCTTGGCTACAAGCTCGAGGACAGCGGAGAAAACGGTGAAGAAAACTAGCGTCTCGCTTCGACTCGGGCTGGTTTTCGGAGTGGTTATTTTCTTTACGGTTGCAATCAGCTATTTCTATCTTGGCGGTCAGCTTCGTTCGCTTTTCTACGATGATCTGAAAAACCAGTTATACAAGGAACTTCAGCTTAACCGCCAGCTTCTCGACAGCAGGCCGGAGCAGTGGGATGATGTCAGGGCGTCTGACCGCTGGGCGGATGACGTCGGTGCGGCGCTGGAGCTTCGGGTGACGCTCATTTCGATGAAAGGGGAGGTTATCGGCGATTCGTATATTGCCTCCGAGCGCCTGCCTTTCGTTGAAAACCACCTGCAGCGTCCTGAAGTTCAGCAGGCACTCATCGAAGGATCAGGCGAGAGTACCCGTTTCAGCGAGACCGTCCGCGAGGATATGCTCTATATCGCCATGCCGCTGGGCTCCGAAAAACCGTTTGCCATTCTCCGTTTTGCGAAACCCCTGAGCCAGATCCACCTGTTCGAAGCGGAAATACGCCGTGGCGTTGAGGGCGCCCTGTTCTGGTCACTGATCCTTTCTCTTTTTTTCGGCGCTCTGACCGCTGTTTTTTTTGCCAGGCCCTTGCGGCGGATCGCGGAGGCGGCTGATAATTATGTCCATGGAAACTATTCGTTCAAGCTTCGGATAAAACGAGACGACGAGATAGGACAGCTTGCTCGGGCATTTAACTTTATCTCTGAAGAGATGAAGCGTATGAACCAGCAGGAAGAATGGTTCAGGGCAGTGTTTTCAAGTATACGGGAGGCGATTATCGTTACGGATTCGAACGGGTTTGTAATGCTTGGTAATCCTGCCGCATGCAGGTTTTTTAATCTTGACTGTGGACAGATGATCAAAACAGGTGCAGGGCGTAAAGTGAATGATCCACGGCTGCTTGATCTGTTTAAAAGCCTTGAGGTATCTGATTCTCCAGTTGCCAAGGAAGAGATTACCGTTATGACGGACCGCGGCGAAAGGGTACTGCAGGTTAGCGCCATGCCGGTTATCAAAGACAGGATTTCCCAGGGAACGGTTTATGTGCTCAACGATATTACACGGCTGCGAAATCTTGAACGGGTACGCAGGGACTTTGTTTCAAGTGTGTCACACGAGCTTCGTACTCCGCTGACAAGCATTACAGGATATACGGAAACACTGCTTGAAGGAGCTATAAACGATCCTGAGAATGCCAGACATTTTCTGCGGATCATTCTTCAGGAAAGCGAGCAACTCACCGCGCTTATCAATGATGTGCTCGATCTTTCAAAGATCGAGTCCGGCAGAATAGGCTACAGGTTTAAACCGGTAAATCTTGGCGGGGTGGTCAAAAAAGCGTTGAACCTTTTCAGCCGTGCTGTCGAAAAGAAAGGTATAGCCCTGCATTTGCATATTCCGCACGATCTTCCGTATGTTAACGCCGACAAGGATTATCTTGAGCTTGTTGTTCGAAACCTTGTAGATAATGCGATAAAGTATGTTCCCGAAGAAAACGGGGAGATCTGGGTAAAGGCGTCAGAGGTAGACGGCATGGTGAAAGTAGAAGTGAAGGATAACGGTATCGGGATATCCCAAAAAGATCTCGAAAGAATATTCGAGCGCTTTTACCGTGTTGACAGGGCGAGGTCAAGGGCAATAGGCGGAACAGGACTTGGTTTGTCTATCGTCAAGCATATTATCCTTGCCCACAAAGGGAAGGTCGAGGTTCATTCGCGACTGAATCTCGGATCAGTCTTCAGTTTTACCATTCCGATATCGCAGCAGAACAGCAAAACGGAACGCAACAGATGATAGAATCAGCACTTGCCTATCTGCAGGCATACGGTTTAAATGAGGCGGAATCAAAGATAGCCCTGACAGCCGGAATGGTTTTTGTCAGTGTTGTCATCATGATTTGCATAGAGCTCCTGACCAAGAGGAGCCTGTTGGGTGTCATTCATAAGTTTGCTGCCAGAACAACAACGCGTTATGACGATCTGCTTGTAAAGCACAAGGTTTTCAACTGGCTTGCCCATCTGATCCCTCCACTGCTCCTGTATAACCTTGTTGTGCCTGTTCTGCAGTTTTATCCCCGGAGCATTGACGTTGTCCAGTCTCTCGCGCTGCTCTATCTGACAGTTATTTTCGTACTTGTTATTCTCAGCGCACTCGATGCATTTCTGGAATATTACGATCAGAGCCCCATTGTCCGGAAACTGCCGCTCAAGAGCTTTATTCAGGTCATAAAAACTGTTGTTGTTTCGGTCGGAGGAGTGATTGTTATTTCCAACCTGATCGGCCAGTCTCCGGTTGTGCTTTTCAGCGGGCTGGGGGCGTTTACTGCTGTTATCATACTGATCTTCAAGGATTCGATCCTTGGATTTGTTGCCGGTATCCAGTTGACAACAAACAACCTTGTCAAGGTCGGCGACTGGATCGAAATGCCGGCATATGGTGCCGATGGTGATGTTATCGATATTTCCCTTGTGACGGTATCCGTACAGAACTGGGATAAGACTATCAGTACCATTCCCGCTTACGCCCTTATTTCTGAAGGATTCAAAAACTGGAGGGGAATGAGCGAGTCAGGCGGACGCAGGATCAAGCGTTCCGTTACCATCGACATGAACAGCGTTCGTTTTTGTGATGAGGAAATGCTGGATAAATTCAGCAAGGTACAGCTCTTGCAGTCTTATCTGAGAAACAAGGAGCGGGAGGTTGCTGAATACAATCAGCGGCACGGTATCGACACTTCTTCACCGGTCAACGGGCGCAGGCTGACAAATCTCGGGACTTTCAGGGCTTACCTTGTCGCTTATCTACGGAACCATCCGAAAATAAATCCCGACATGACTTTTCTCATCCGGCACCTTGAGCCGGCCGAAAACGGCATTCCGGTCCAGATTTACGTTTTCAGCAATGATCAGGAATGGGCGAATTACGAAGCGATACAGGCGGACATTATGGATCATGTTCTGGCAATTCTGCCGTTTTTCGAACTCAGGGTTTTCCAGGCTCCTTCAGGTTCAGATATTGCCGTTGCCGGGCAGGCATTGCAGAAGGGCCTTTCAGGAGACACGAAACGGGAATTGGAAAGCAAGATGCAGGAAAGCAGGAAGGAAGCAAATCAGTAAACAGACCTCGGTTGGCAGTGAGGTTGTATTTGAACTGTAAAGGGGCTAACATGTCGGGGCGTCTGCCCGAACAGGTGTTGGTTGCAAACAACTCGATACCGACCCCGGTTTCCAATTAACGCTATTTCGGGGATCGGAATCGGTATCGAAATATTGCGCGGGATAACAGAGCAAGAATGTATCACCTAAATTGAGCATTTGCTGAAACGCTCAGTTTAGGTATCAATAGTTAACGACGCGAGGAAGATCTTTTGCCTGGTTTACCCAGTCGGCAACCTGATCTTCAGTAGGCATTTTTCTGACCAGGCTTTTCGCATCATTCACCTCGACCATTTTTGCGTGCAGGTTCGCAGCGTTACGTTGTGCGAGCTCAGGAACGGTATCGACACCGGCTTCTTCAAGGAGGTCGGAGTATTCCGATCCGATACCCTTGACCCTTGAGAGATCTGCACGGTTGACCCATTTGAGAATTTTTTGCTCGTCAATACCTGTTTTTTCTGCCAGAGCCTTTCTGCCTTTCCGGTCGCATCCCTGCTTCAACAGTTCAGCCTGAGTCGGGATGCCGGCATTTTCGAGTTTTGATCCGAAAGCCTGTCCTATTCCTTCGACATCTGTGATTTTTGCCATGCAAAGCCTCCTTTTGTTTGAGTTAAAGTGTCGATAGTATTTGTACCGCCATACAATATATTAACAATAAATAGAGGTGTTCTAAAGAATCGGTGAATGCAGCGCGCTGCAAAGGTCTCGGGCCATTAACCCTGAAAGATCGGTTTTTTGAAGCTGAACTGAACGCCCTTTCAACAAGGATGACGGTGTTCATGGTTTCTTGCATCTTCGATGATTTTCCTGTGTAAAGGGATGTTGATTTCCGGTACGCTTTCATGCGGGAAAAAGTCAGCTTCGTACAGCTCATGGTTGATTATGGGCTTCCCGTCATGGACAGTCACCTTGTATGCCACAACAAGCAGTGAACCATACATAGCCGATTCGCGGTGATAGGCGCCGACAAGACGATCTATAGAGCCGCGCAGGGAAGTTTCTTCCCGCAACTCCCTCAGGCAGCCTTCCTGGGGAGATTCACCCGATTCAAGAAATCCTCCCGGAAGGGCCCATTCATTATGTGCCGGTTGATGGGCTCTTCTTACAACCAGCAGTTCCCCTGAAAGGTTTTGCGTATAGGCAACAGCTACGGGCAGAGGATTTTCGTAGTGTATCCAGGAACATGAGGGACATATCTTTCTTGTTCTCTGCTCGATTACAGCACTCTCGAGAGGTGCTCCGCACACCGGGCAATACCTGTATCTATGCATGGTCTTTATATTGAAAATGGATTCGGAAACAATCAACTTTCGTGATGGCTGATTGAGGGTTTCCGGCTGCTCATGCAAAGAAACTTTTTGTCGGCGCAATTAATTCATATGAATCGTTAATAACCTGATAATAAAAAAAGTTCACACTTATGGCACTGCTTGAAAAGGGAATGAAAGCGCCGTTATTCGAGGCACCGGATCAGGATGGTAAAACCCTCAGGCTCAAGGATTATCTCGGGAGAAAGATTGTGCTTTACTTTTACCCGAAGGACGACACACCGGGGTGCACGAAAGAGGCTTGTGCATTTCGAGACAATTTCCCTAAATTCAAGGAGATAGGGGTCGAGGTTCTTGGCGTCAGCATAGACAGTGAAAAGCGCCATAAAAAGTTTGTCGACAAGTATAAGCTACCTTTCAGGCTGGTTGCAGACGAGGATAAAAAAATAGTGCAGGACTATGGGGTCTGGGGTCTGAAAAAGTTTATGGGCCGCGAGTACATGGGCACGAACAGGGTTACCTATTTGATCGGAGAAAACGGGACAATAGAGCATGTGTGGCCGAAAGTAAAACCTGCGGAGCATGCAGAGGAGCTGATAGAATATATTGAAACTAACAGGTGAATCATGGTGAATGAGTTTGAGCAGCTTACAGCCGGGGGCCTTATCATGGCTTCGGCGGTGATGCTTGAATCGAATTTCAAGCGGACTGTATTGTTGATGTGTGAGCATAACGACGAAGGATCGCTGGGTTTTGTTCTGAACCGTCCTATGGAGATCAAAGTAAACGATGCTATTAGTGGTTTTGACGATGTTGATATTCCTCTTCACATGGGAGGGCCGGTACAGGCGGATACGGTTCATTACTTGCATAGCAGGGGGGATGTGATTGACGGCTCCCATGAAGTGTTGCCGGGAGTTTTCTGGGGGGGAGAACAGGAGCAGCTCAGTTACCTTTTGTCGTCGGGTATCGTTTCACCCTCGGAGGTACGTTTTTACCTCGGTTATGCCGGATGGGCTTCCGGCCAGCTCGAGGCCGAGTTTGAGGAAGGGTCATGGTACACGACGGACGCTGCAAAAGATATTATTTTCAGCGGTGATTATGAGCGTATGTGGGCCAGGACGGTACGCTCAAAGGGAGGAGATTATCTGTTCGCCGCCAACTCTCCCGAACTGCCGGGAATGAACTGAAAAGTTTTCAGTAAAACCTTCATGCTCACAGGCAGGCACTGTAAAAGCGGGGATTTTTCCAAAGCAACGGTTTCAGGCTTTTTTTGTGTTTCGGAAGGTAAGGTGAACGGGAGAATGATGGATTAATGTTCAGATTCCGAGTACAATCAGGATGACGACAAACAGAACATAGGACAAGGCTCCCCAGAGCAGGACCTTTGTTACTTTGAGCTTTTTGTTGAACATGGAACTTCTGTAGTGTGTTTTAACGTTGTTCTTTCCCGGTACAATTTATATATAGAACCTAAGCTTCGCAAGGTTGAATTGTACCCATTGTTCTTTGTTATCGGGGATGACAGGCTTTTGACAGGACAGGTGTGCGATCCGGTTGCACTCCGAGTTTCAGCATGGATGGACTCGTTAAAGAAGTCTATGCGACAATTAGATGCAGACGATTATTCGTATGCAATGGCTGCCTGATTAGCAAAAGTTAACTCAATCAGCCATCGTTTGGCGGGGGAGGCGCTTGCTCCGAAGCCGCCAAACGGCATAACCCGCGCTTGAGCCATAGCTCGCGCAAGCAAGCTTCATTCGTTTTTTCCCAGAGGGGCGGATGAATAGTTCTCCGGGATAGTGTTCCGAACTCTGTCGGTGGAGTCGCGGCGCACGAAAACTCAACCACCGAAGATGAGTGTGGTGGCTGTTTCAAGCAATGTTCTGGACGCGGGTTCGATTCCCGCCATCTCCACTCCTAGGATTTCCTGAACAATCCTGAAATGTCCGAAACCCCTGTAAAATCAGGGGTTTTCGCTTTTCTGTTATCTCTTGCAGGCCAGAGGTGTTGCGAGGTCTCTATCCTTATACTTCACGCAGCGCGTATGTCTTTCCCGGGCAGGCGGCACGGAGGGTGATGTCGGAGAATACGGTCAACCAGGCGTTACGAACTATCGGATGGGATTCCGACACGGTGACCGCTCACGGATTCCGCGCGACCGCCCGGACCATGCTGCATGAAACGCTTGGATTCAGCCCGGACGCGATCGAGGCCCAGCTCGGCCACCGCGTCCCGGACCGGCTCGGCACGGCATACAACCGCACCCAGCACATCGATGAGCGCACGCGCATGATGCAGGCCTGGGCGGATTATCTGGATGGATTGAAATGATACAGGAGGTTAGAAGAGGGGATTGAATCAGCGTTATATTCTGCACATCTTTCTGTTCATCTTATTCGGAATAGCAAGAAGTTTGTCCATTTTGGTGGTTTACTTTTTGGTCGTCTCGTTCAGGAGGTCGAATTTCCCTTTCATGATCTCAGGGATTATATTGTATTAGTGCCCTGTTTTTTGAGAATATGATTATTATATATATTTCCTAAAGTATTTTTCGTTTTAAAATAATAATCATTTTAAAGTATGAACTTGTCGTATAATAAAGAGACTATTAAGAGGTTTTTGTTGGCTGTTTCGGTAGTGTTTTTTGTCGGAGTTCTTGTTAGAATGTGGCCGTTGAGCTCGTGGAAAGATGAAGCGCTCGAAAATGTTTATAGTGATAAATATAGACGTATAGCACTTCTTTTATCAAATAATGGAGATATTAATAAGGACTCTGTCATAGCAATAAGAGCTGAAGAAGCCCTTGATGAATTATTAATAGAAGAGAAGCATCGTTATGCTCCTGGTCATGGTGATGAGAGCGAAAGGTATTATAGAATTATATTTGCTCATTTATCTGAAGAGATTAATAAAGAATTGTTGCCTCGTCTTGATTCATTAGAGTCAAAAGTGGATAGTTTAAGTAATAATGCGGTTGCATTAAATCATGCTATTAATCCTACAGATGTTGAGTATATGATTGCTATTCCGAGATTGAATGATCATGTAAACTCTCTTAATAAAGAGGTTGAAAAAATTGAAAAAAAATTCGAGAAGCAGATGGAATTATATAAAGAACTTATGAAGAGTGAGGTTGATTCATTGAAGTTCACTATGAATCTTATTCTTGGAGCGATTGCCCCTCTCGTGATAAATTTTTTTCTTTCAATTAGAAGGGACGATAAGAAAAGTGAGACGGTAGGAAAACCTAGGCTTCAGGAAATGGACGGGAATGAATCAGGACCCGTTAGGTGATTTTATCGAAATAATTATTCTTGGATCTGGAGGTGGATAGAGATAAGACTGTGCTATTTTCAGTAAGAATTGATGAGTCGGTAATGGAGAGTACGGCGGGATGGGCCGTTGAGATTAAGAAAGCACGCCATATCGGCGATTTTACCAGGTGGAAGGATCACGATGCGTATTCGATGGCTTTCGAGCGCCTGCTGCGGGATTTGAAGGCGGGGTAGGTAACTCAAACACACTTTTTCTAAAGCTCCAATGAAAAACACTGTCTCTGTATTTATCGCATCACCAGGTGATCTCGCGGGTGAGCGCCGGGCTTTTAAGAAAGCGATCGATCTATTGAACGTTGGTTTCGGCGATGGTGCGGATGTTGAGTTTATGCCGTTAGCCTGGGAAGATACGCTTGCCTCAACAGGTCGGCGAAGTCAGGGAGTGATAAATCAAGACATAGATAAATGCGATGTCTTCATACTGGCGATGCACAGGCGTTGGGGGCAAGAAGCGCCCGATGCAGAGCCATACACATCCTATTCCGAAGAAGAGTTTCACAGAGCGCATGAGCGATGGAAAAAAGAGGGATCGCCCGAGATATTTGTCTTTTTTAAACGCGTTGATGCAGCCTCTG
>JAKSDB010000395.1 GCA_022360415.1 Chlorobiales bacterium | reverse complement strand
GTCTTTTCCAAGCGGAATCGCACGGATTTCTTTCAGCAACCCCTGGCTGAACGTCCTGAAGATATCTGCCGGATTCCCTTTGGCATTTTGAAGGGTAAGCGAGGCATTCCCCCCGCTGTCAGGTTTTATGAATGAGGCATTGGTTTTTGCACCGGTTGCCTTGAAACGGATAACGACCCCGTTTGCAAGCTCATTGACTTTCATGCCCGTTATGGTGGTAGGTCCCTTGTATTGAGGCAGATAAACCGGGCCGATATACCTGTCCTCTGCGCTTACGAGGCCGATTCCGCTTTTATACGAGCCCGGCTTCGAGCTCCATAAAAAAGCCTCGATCATGCTTTTTTTCCTGTCGTAGGTCATCTGTCGGTCCATCCAGATGGAAAAAAGACGCACCGCATCCACAGCCCGCAGCCACAGTGCGCCTTTCATAAGAACAGGGGCTGAGCGCATGTGTATCACACGCTCTCCCCCTCCCGACTTCCCGGGCAGAATAGCAGCAAAGTTGTTGCCTTCGACAAGACGACAAACCGTTGATTTACCATCCACTTCCCAGGCAATTTTCAGCCTGTTTCCCTCCTTTTTGTTGAGCAGACGAAGAGCCCGGGACATGGATTCCAGATTCACATACACCACTCCGCCCGTCTGAACAGCGCTTACATCAAGGGTATACTCCTTTTGAAATCCCTGTACGGCATGCAGGGACAGTTTTTCAGGTCTGGCATTATCAAGCGGGACAGGGAACACCTTGTCCGGCATGAGAATGATCAGCAGCAGAACAATAAACACGTAGTATCTTGGGCGGCAGGAGTATTCACACACGGAAACTGCATTTTATTCTTTACGAGAACTGCGGGTCAGGAAATTATACTAAAAATTTTCAAGCGCACCGCGGATAACCTGTAGCTGAAATCATAGCCGCAGAGAGGGAAAAGAGGTAAAATTTGTTTTTTGGCACGCAACCCCTATCTTTTCCAGAGTTCAAAGAAACTTTTTCACTTTTATGGCATCTTCTTCCGCAGCCTCGTCAGCTAAAGACAAAACGCTTATTGTTGTCGAGTCCCCGTCAAAGGCCAGGACCATCAACAAGTATCTTGGAAAAGATTACATGGTGTTCGCTTCTGTCGGGCATATCAAGGATCTCCCCAAGAAGGAAATCGGTCTGGACTTCGACAACCGCTACGAGCCCCGTTATGAAGTCATAGCCGGTAAGGAAAAAGTTGTCAGGCAGCTCAAAAAGCTTGCAGGAGAGGCAAATAATATTCTTATCGCAACCGACCCTGACCGTGAAGGGGAAGCCATAGCCTGGCACATTGCAAACGAGGTTGACTTTACCCGTAAACCTGTTCATCGCGTCCTCTTTAACGAAATTACCAGGAACGCGATTATCGAGGCGATCCGGCAGCCGCAACAGATAGACCACCGGCTGGTTCGCTCCCAGCAGACTCGCCAGGGCCTCGATAAAATCGTTGGTTACAAGATAAGCCCGTTCCTCTGGAATGTCGTTCTGCGTGGATTGTCGGCAGGCAGGGTGCAGTCCGTCGCTCTCAGGCTGATCTGCGAACGCGAAGAGGAGATTGAAAAGTTTCAGCCGAAAGAATACTGGACCATTATTGCCGATTTCACAACCGTTTCCGGAGAAACCTTTTCGGCAAAGCTGGTGAAAATCGAGGGTGACAAAGCTGAAATCTCCAACCGGGCTGACGCTGAAAAAACAGCTGCCGCCATCCTTTCGAAGCTGTACGGTGTAGCTGCAATCACTCCCAGGATCCAACAGCGCAAACCGCCGCTGCCTTTTACGACCTCACTCCTGCAGCAGGCCGCATCGAACCAGCTCGGGTTCGGATCGAAAAAAACCATGCGCCTCGCCCAGCAACTTTACGAGGGGATTGAACTCGGCCCTGAAGGCGCAACCGGCCTGATTACCTATATGAGAACCGACTCGACAAGAATCGGCACGGAAGCGGCGAAACAGGCTGGACAGTTTATCACACAACTTTACGGAACAGAGTATACCGGCGGAGGACAGTCGTTCAAAAACAGCAAAAAAACCCAGGACGCGCACGAAGCGATTCGGCCCACGTCAGTATCCCGCACGCCCGATGCAATGAAGAGATTTCTTTCAGCCGACCAGCACAAACTTTACGATCTGATCTGGAAAAGGTTTCTCGCATCACGAATGGCTCCGGCAAAGATCGAGCAAACCGGTGTCGAGGTCACCGATCCCGACCGGCAGTTTGTTTTCAGGGCAAGCGGTCGCAAGGTTCTTTTCCCGGGATTCCTGAAGGTTTACAATGAACAGAAAGAACTCGATTACGAAGCCAGAAAATCCACCCGTGAAGACGAGGAAAAAGAGCAGCTGGTCAAGCTCCCAAGCAAACTCTCGGTGCATGAAAAGCTGAGCCTGGACAACCTCGAGAAAAAACAGAGTTTCACCCGCCCGCCTGCCCGCTATACTGAGGCAAGCCTCGTCAAGGAGCTCGACAACTACGGTATCGGCAGGCCGTCCACTTATGCGGGCATCTTCTCGACACTCCAGGACCGGCGCTATGTCGAGCTGCAAAAGAAAAAAATCATCCCGACGGATCTCGGCAGGGACGTATCAGTCATCCTCGTTGCCAACTTCCCCGATATATTCAATGTCAAATTCACGGCCTACATGGAAAGCGAGCTTGACAAGGTTGCCACCGGAGAAGACGAGTATGAAGAGGTCCTTGAGAGCTTTTACAAACCCCTTGAAACCGCGCTCAGCGTCAGAAAAAACGACCCGCTTCTTCCCCAGAACCACGATGCTGAAACCTGCGACAAATGCGGCAAAGGCAAAATGGTGGTAAAATGGACCTCAAGCGGAAAATTTCTCGGGTGCTCCAACTACCCTTCCTGCAAAAACATCAAACCGCTTGCCTCGGCAAAAGTCCGCCCGAGGGAAACAGGCATCAGGTGTCCTGGATGCGGCAACGGCAGAATGGTACTGCGAAACGGAAGGTTCGGACCGTTCCTTGCCTGCGCGAACTACCCTGCATGCAATACACTGCTGAAGCTCGACAAGCAACGCAGAATCGAACCGCCAAAGACACCCCCTCTTGAAACCGATCTTGCCTGTCCCAAATGCGGCGCCCCCCTTCACCTGAGAACCGGCAAGAGAGGACCCTGGCTTGGCTGCTCTAAGTTCCCGAAGTGCAGAGGCAGACAGGCGTGGGGACAGCTTGAGCCTTCGGTTCAGCATCACCTGCATGAGGCAATGGATGAGCATCAGGCAAAACACCCCGCCGTTACCCTCTGCATGGTCGACGGAACACCCGTCAATATGCAGATGACCATTGATGAAATCGTTGCTTTCGCAGAAGACAACGGACTGATTGAGACCGAGGAAAACGAGCTTCAGGAAAAAAAGCAGCTGGCTGTTGGCCGGAGCTGACAAAGATCGCTCGCACCAGGGATGCAGAGGATTTTCCCGCTCGTCGTAACGATCGCTGCACTTCTTTTTCTCTGCTTTCCAGGCGCAGAGGACGGGAAAAATCTCCTTCTGCCACACGGATCGATCTTTCCCTGCCATGCCGGTCTCACGACATCCGGGGATAGAGCTGTTCAAGAGCTTTCGGCGGGCGGATTACACCCCTCTCTCTTCACCCTGAGCTCTCGCCGGTGACTTCCTCGAAATCCGCGTCAACAGCACCTGCGACCGGTTCGGCTTCCTGTACCGCTGTTTCGCCCTCCCATTCCATGAATTTTATAACGTCATGGTTTATGGAAGAAAGCACAGCGGTGAGGACGGCGACGTCATCGGCAAAGCCGAGAAGCGGGATGAAATCGAAAATGGCGTCAAACGGGGAAACGAAGTAGACGACCGCTGTTACGCCAAGGATGATTGTCTGCCAGGGAATCACCCTGTACTCCCGGTTGATCCAGCTTTTGAGCATGCGTACCAGCGCCTGGAACTTGTCGGAGATCTCCTGAAACTGCGACGAGGCTTTTGCTGCCGCTAACTTGTGCAGGGCAGAATCAATAATTTTTTTAACTTTCTCAGGGTCTCGCGCGACGTTTTCCGCCTTCCTTTTCGCCCGTTCGAATGCTTTTTCCCTTGCTCTCATTCTCTCTCCTTTTCCCTGTAATCTCTACTTCCCGCCCGCCTTGAGCAGCTTCTGTTTCTCGTCGTCGGTCAGGGATTCATAGCCGTAGCGGGATATTTTGTCCAGAATAGCGTCGATCTCCTCTTCGGAAACCTGCTTACCTGTTTCTTCCCTGTTTTTTTTCCTGTAAAGCTTCGGTCCGTCGCTGCCATCCTTTTTGGGAAAGGTTTTATCAATCCAGTCCGAAAATGAAAAGCCCTGCTGGCGGAACTTGATATAAGCGAACCCTACAAGCATGCCTCCGAGATGGGCAAAATGGGCGATATTACTGTGGCTGCCCATGCTTGAGTTGTTGATACCCATCAAGAGCTCGAGTGCGGCATAGCCTGCCACGAAATACTTGGCCTTGATGGGAAACAGAAAATAGAGGAAGATGTAGCGGTCGGGAAACATCATGCCGAAAGCCAGCAGCACACCGAACACCGCGCCTGAAGCGCCAACGGTCGGGTACGGGCTGCCGATGGTTGTCATGAGGTTAATCAGGGCTGCACCGATGCCGCAGGCGAAGTAATAGGTGGTAAATTCTTTGGTCCCCCAGTAATTTTCAATCTCGGTACCGAAAAGCCAGAGCGCGAACATATTGAAAAATATATGGGCAAATCCTCCATGCATGAACATGTAAGTGACAAGCTGCCAGATCTGAAAGCTTATTCCTGCTTCGTTACTCGAGGCAATTGGCCACAAAGCGCCATATTGGTAAAGGATGAGAGACGCAAATCCCTGAGGCATGGAAACGAAAAAGACCAGAATATTGACAATGATAAGGGTCTTGATTGCCGGGGGCATTACCTGGAACCCTCCCGGGCTGTATGGCTGGTTGTAGTTATTCATTCAGTGTTAATGGTTTACTCTCATGGTAACGGTTACAGCAGTTCTAATGTTGGCCGACTATTAATCGTTCAGGGCGGCGATGCCCGGAAGGGCCTTTCCTTCGAGGAACTCGAGGCTCGCACCGCCTCCAGTCGATATGTGCGTTATGCCGGAAGCGAGGCCTGCCTTCATCACTGCCGCCGCCGAATCGCCGCCGCCGACGATGGATATCGTGCCTTTGGCGGTTGCGTCGGCAAGGGCCTGTGCGATTGCAACCGTCCCTTTCGCGAAGGCTTCGATTTCAAACACACCCATCGGACCGTTCCAGACAACGGTTTTTGCCTGAAGAATCTCCCGCGAATAGGTGTCGATGGTTCGGGGCCCGATATCGAGCCCCATCATATTGTCCGGAATGCCGTCGATCGCAACGGTCGATGTTTCTGCATCGGCGGAAAATTCTGTTGCGGCGACGACGTCCTCCGGTAAGAGCATCCGGATGTTGTTCTGCCGCGCTGTTTCCAGCAGATGCGATGCAAGTTCGACCTTGTCGTCTTCAACCAGTGACTTGCCGACGTTGTAACCCTGTGCCTTGAAGAATGTGAAGATCATCGCACCGCCGATGAGTACCGTGTCTACTTTTCCGAAAAGGTTTTCAAGGACGTCGATTTTGCCGGATATTTTCGCTCCTCCCAGAATGGCGAGAAAGGGACGTTCCGGCGCGTTGAGCGCCTGTCCGAGATATTTCAGCTCTTTTTCGATGAGATAGCCCGCCACGGAAGGCTGCACGAAATGGCAAATTCCTTCGGTCGAGGCATGGGCACGATGGGCGGTTCCGAAAGCATCATTGACATAGACCTCACCCATCGAGGCAAGCTCGCGGGCAAATTCCGGATCGTTTTTTTCCTCTTCGGGATGGAAACGCAGATTCTCCAGCAACATGATGTCCCCGTCCTGCAGGGCAAGGGCCTGCTGCATCACTTCGGTACCGATACAGTCACCTGCCATGACGACGTTCGTGTCAAGCAGCTCGGAAAGCCTTTTTGCGACAGGTGCGAGAGAAAGCTCCGGCACCACCGTGCCTTTCGGGCGGCCGAGGTGCGACATGAGAATGAGCCTGCCTCCGGACTCGGTGACAGTCTTTATGGAAGGTAGTGCTTCTACAATTCGCTTGTCATTCGTTATGCTTGCATGATCGTCGAGCGGTACGTTGAAATCAACGCGCATCAATACTCTGCGGCCTTTGCATGAAATGTCAGACAAGGTCTTTTTTTCCATTGTTCCGGGTTTCTGATTGAAAGTTGAAAGGTTGAAACGGGTTTAAAATTAATATACATAATGTATGCCGCTGTTTTGCAGAAGGCAGCAGACTCACCGGCGGCTGGCACGGTACTTTTTAACGTTTTCAACATGTTCACCGGCAGTTTTCGCAAAATAGTGCCCCCCTTTCCCGGTTGCAACAAAGTAAAGATACCCGGTATCTGCCGGTTCAAGTACAGCCATGATTGACGAGGCACCGGGATTGCAGATAGG
>JAKSDB010000306.1 GCA_022360415.1 Chlorobiales bacterium | reverse complement strand
ATCGGGGAGTCCTACATGGACGGATGGTGGGAGTGTGACGCGCTCGACGAGTTTTTCTTCAGGGTGCTCAGGGCGAAACTCGACAAAAAGGTTTCACAGTTCACCCGTGCCCTCAGCAACCTTGCCGGAATGCTCATCAACCTGCAACACCCTTCGAGAGCCTTTCATGTCGGAGAAACCCATTACAACATCGGCAACGACCTCTACAAAGCGATGCTCGACCGGAACATGCTCTACAGTTGCGCCTACTGGAAAGGGGCAAGCTGTCTCGACGAAGCTCAGGAAAACAAATTGCGGCTGATCTTCAACAAGCTGCAGCTCGAACCCGGCATGAAAGTGCTCGATATCGGATGCGGCTGGGGAGGAGCCGCCCGGTTTGCGGCGGAGCACTATGGTGTCAACGTAACAGGAGTTACTGTTTCAAGCGAACAGGTAAAGAAAGCCGAAGAGTTGAACAACAACCTCCCTGTCGAAATCAACCTGATGGATTACCGGGACATTCGCGGCAGCTATGACCGTATCTACTCCATCGGCATGTTCGAGCATGTGGGGGTAAAAAACTACCGCCGTTTTTTCGAGATCACTTCAGAATGCCTCAAAGAAAACGGACTGTTTCTTTTGCACACCATCGGCAGCAAACGCTCCTCTGCGAATACCGACAGATGGACTCACAAATACATCTTCCCGAACTCCATGCTTCCTTCGGCGAAACAGATCACTGCCGCCAGCGAAGGGCTGCACATCATGGAAGATTGGCACGCTTTCGGGAACGACTATTACAAAACCCTCAAGGCGTGGCATGAAAACTTCGAACGCCACTGGCCCGATCTGAAACACGCCTACGACGAGCGTTTCTACAGAATGTGGCGGTACTACCTCCTCAGCGCCGCCGGCTCGTTCCGTGCCCGAAACGTCCAGCTCTGGCAGATTCTTTTTTCGAATGACGGGATAACCGGGGATTTTTATGTCAGCCGTGAGGTTTGAATGAGGAGTGCAAGTAAAATACGTTGGTAGTTTACTTGACATCCTCTATATCCGGCAGGTCATCGATATCCGGAATATCGTCATGCATATCTGCCTGAACTCTTTCCATGGGTTCCGCTTCGGACTCCTCGGCATCATCTTCCGGCTCATCCGGCTCAGGCTCCTCTGGAGCTTCAGAAGGCACCTGCTGCCCGGATCCGGCCTTTTGCTGAAAGAGAGACATCTGTTGCGCCTGATTCTCTGTTTCTGTAACAGCTGCGATGTTTTCTTCTGAATTTCCGGCTGCGCCTTCCTTTGGAGCAGCTTCAGCAGACGCAATGATGAAGCGTTGAAAAGATGTCATCTCGCGTTCCAGCGACTCCTGAACAGCGTCTTCAACTTCGTTACGGACAGTTTGTATCAGGCGGATGGAATCGCCCCGGTGCTCGGCCATTTCACGGCGAAGTGCGCTGACCGCTTTTTCTATCTCGGCACGCTGGCGGGCTGGGATAACTGCAAACATCATGACGAGAATAGCAACAAGCAGAACAAGAATGATAATAAGCAGGATTGTCGAAACCGGCATCACATCCTTTTTCGGTTACAGGCATATCCCGTATTTCTGGAAAAGAAACCAGATAACGGGGGACAATTATCAAACAGTGAAAAAATTCAGGTAGCCAGAATAATCTATAATCTATGCTTTTTACAACCTTTGAAAAAGACGGGTTACAGGACAAAGGCACATCACCGCGATCAGGCCGACGTACACGAAAAGAACTATCCTTTGAGACCTATTCTCATAGCTGTAATTTTTTCGTTATAAATTGTTCAGGCTGCTACAGACGCTTGATTAAACGGGGGAATCCGGTGTAGTGAGCCGGGCATTTTCAACCGCTTTTTGTTTGTTTATGTCTATTAAATAAAGCCTTCTTACCAGATAATCTCACAATTAAAGCACCAAATATTAAGGAGAAAATTAACATTAAACCTCCAACACCGTTAATGATTCATCCGGCATATCATAGGAGCTATAAGAGTAAAGCCCTATTGCAGAACCGATTATGCCATATGATAAAATCTTAATCTTTGGGTTCCAACTCTTTGTCAGTGGCTCGACAAACACAGCAATTAATCCAACAAAAAATAAAACAGCTATGCCGTTTGATATCAGTGTTTCTATTATAAAACCGACAATTACCTCAACCATATACACTCCTACCATTTCACAGTTTTAGCTTACTTCCTTGATTCCAGAAATTCTCTTCGAACTCACCAGCAAGAAAACCCCCGCCGCAATGTCGATTAGCACCCACACCTCCTTCGGCAAGTGAATTTTGATAAAATGGGGTTGAACACCACCGCAACGAGGCCGTACAGCCACGGCCAAAGCCGCAATAAAAAGCATTGCCGTGCAGATGTAAATGACAGGTTTCGGCATGGCTAAGAATATTCATCACTTTTGTAAGCAAACACAATACCAACGAAATGTATTATGGAAAACACAACACTGTAAATGATTAGCCACCAGTTTTTCTCATACGAAAAAAGCATTGGAAGCTGTCCACCAATTATAGTATTGAAAACATAAAAAGTCCCGTAAATAATCGACGCCACTTTAGCGTTAGGGGCTATAAATCCACAACACAACATAGGTACAGAGTATACGCCCATGAACCAGAAGCTCATAAAGCCAAGAGCAACGGAAACCAAAAATATCGCCAACATGATAGAAAACAGAGTCATCTCAATGTTGTACGACATTGCATATGCTACAGCAAAGATCGGGATGTAATACAACAAAAAGGCCAGCGCAAAACCAGTAGGCAAAAAAGCAATCCAACGAATAACCCTTCCGATTTGTTTATCCCAAAAAGAATAACTCTCAACCTCTTGATCTGGCGATAATCCTGGAGCATATTTTTCCATTGCTTCCTGATACCCATCCAAAGAATCAAAGTTCTCGGCCTTCGGTTGATTCATAGTCTTTTCGCTTTAAGTTGACGAAACACCTCAAAATATACGTAAATTTTCCGCATATTAATGCGTAACGGCTTCGCAGATAGCCTGTTATCCAGGCACTATGAGCCTCTCGATGTAACAAAGGGGGTGGATTTTCGGGCGTTGGGGGTGGGCGATTAGGAGGACGGGGTGATCATAAAGCATCACCCCTTATAGCCTTCGACCTTTGCCTTAACCAAAATTGATTATATGCATTGATGAAGGAAATAACACCTTGCCGATCATCTAAACCACATTTGTTAGCGCTTAGGCAATTGAGTCTTATATCTTGTGTTTTTTCTTGCTTGTCTTAAAAACTTTCTCGCCTCTCGATTAGCAGCTCTGGCTTCCTTCAGTTTTTTTCGAGCCACCTTTTTCTCTTCTTTTGTTTTAGATTTTTTCACGTCCTGTTTTGCTGAATCAATAGCTTTATTTGTTTCATCGATGACATCTCGGATATCATTAATAGCCTTCTCAAGCTTTTTACGCTCTCCAGCTTTTTTTGCTTCTTTTGCTCGCTCTGCCGCCCTTTCTGCTTTTTGTTCAGGCTTTTTTACTTCTTTTACGTCTACTATTTCGTCATCCGGTGGACCAGATGCACCGCCAGCGGCACTACCGGCTGTTCCTGCAATGCCAGTAGCTACAGGCCCTACAGCTGCATCAGATGCATTGCCTTGCGCAAAAAGCTTATCACTTAGCCCGAACAACATTACGGACATCAAAAACACCATTATGATCGTACGGTTTTTCATAATCACTCTCCTTACTGGTGGTTGACCATTGCGCTTCACAGCGATCACTCGCTTACAACGCTATTAGCACAGTAATAATACATCAAGCATACAAATAAAAACGGAAAAGGCAGGAAAGGACGTGCCCCCCTCCCAACCTCCCGCAAATACAGAAGCCCGGCGATAAACCGGGCAAAACTGTTGAGCAGCTGAAAAATTCTCATTAACTATTATCAATATCAGAAAAAGTCTTGACTCTCAATTCCGGGATGGATTCTATTGACATACCTGTCCACAAAATAATTGCGCTTTTTAAATTTTATAAAGAGATATACTAAAAAAATGATAAATAAAATTAACTCCGTCACAATGATGGTTTTTCCCAACAAAAAAGAATCAATATAATAGCCATTATCAAAAGGATAGTCGTTACCATGCATAATAAACAACAAAATTGAAATCGCAGTAAAAAAAATAAAACCCATAAATACATGCAACACACGGTGACCAACATTTTTTGTTGGTTTGTCATATAGTAGCGAGGTAAATGCAAGAAAAACACTGGATACGGTGACCCAAGCGTCTATACTTATAGACTTTTCGAACTCAGGCATTTGTAAATTCACTTTTTTTTAATTTTTTCACTATTTCTGTTTTTCTTGTCATCGAGTAAAAATATTCTTTATATTTTTGAGCAAGCGTAGGGTTGTTTTTATTTATATAAACATCTCTGTATTCATTTGGAGGATGATCTTTTTGCTCTAATAAAACACTGTTATTTACCACAACAAAGTGATATCTTGGTCTTTTATTTGCCCAATATAGTGCAATGTTTTTATTGTATTTTTCATTAAGAAATAAATCTATCAATGATTTATTTTCTTCTTTTAGTTTTTGAATCACATTTACACGGTCTTCATCTTTATGAAAAATAATATTCACTTTGAAGACAGGGATATCGTCCATTTTTTGTTTTATTGCCGAAATAAATTTACCACAATAAAAGGTTGGATCAAGCTCACCAGCAACAATCCAAATTTCTTTTCGTGCTCCCTCTATCATTAGCATGAAAATGTCCTTTGAATCTGTATTAGCAGGGATGTTCTCTCCTAAAGCATCAACTATTGCCGCCTCAAGCTTATGAATTAATCCCATATGGAAATGGCTTTTGGGTTCCTGTAAAGATTTTTGGGATAAATGTGTTGATGGTACACTCAAAATACGTCCCTGTATCTTACACTACCAATTAATATAGAATATATGCTGCATAAATACACTTGATTAAAATATTATGAATTTTGATTTTTTTTCAAAATATTTTCATCTGCATCGAATAGGAGTCTAGCGATAAACCGGAGAGGGTTGAGTAGACCGGGGGAATTGCACCCCCAGCCCCTCGCAGAACCGGACGTGAATCTCTCAGCTCATCCGGCTCCCATTATCCAGCCTTTCGGGATATAATGGCTTTGTCGTTCGGGAAAGCTCCTCCTGCTTGCGCAGTTGACCCTCCTGTTTGACCCGATAACGCAATCCCTTCGCTCCACCCTCATTACAAGGGCTTCTTCACTACTACGGATTGTTCCGCCCCTTGATGGCGATTCGGTACTTTCAGCTTCGCTTTTTACACTTGTGCCTTTCCCTTGCCATCGCCATCGAAGGTTCCCGCAGTTCAACGCAAGAGCCTGAACCAGGATCACGCCATCTCTACGCCGGACACCATCT
>JAKSDB010000386.1 GCA_022360415.1 Chlorobiales bacterium | reverse complement strand
CAGTAGTGTCCGGTAAAAAATAAAGAAGGTCTGAAAACTCTTGAGAAACGTTGATATTAAAAGTGACCAAACCTTTTCTATCAGCCGTATTCAGAAGGAGTTTCAGACCATGAAGCAAGTTACGACGATTCTGGGAGAGTTGCTCAAAATTTTTCCGAGATACGAATTCGAGAAACTTGAACGCATGTACCAGAGCAACCTCTATACAAAGTACTATACTGGCTGGCAACAGTTCACCACGCTTCTGTTCGCTCAAATCGGTGGTCATGATAGTCTCCGGGGAATCGAGACCAGTCTCGGCGTGCACTCCGAAAAGTGGTATCATCTCGGCCTGAAAAACATCAAACGGAGCACGCTGTCGGATGCGATGAAAAATCGTCCCCCTGAGATCTATGAAGGCTTGTTCTACAAGCTGCTCGACAAATGCCGCTCGGTCACGCCTCATCATCGGTTTCGTTTCAAGAGCCCGCTCTTTTCAATGGATGCCACCGTGATCGATCTCTGCCTCAGCGTTTTTCCCTGGGCAGAATTTCGCCGGCGCAAAGGAGCTATCAAATTGCACTACTTGTACGACCACAGCGGTTCACTCCCGGCTTTCATGGTCATGACCGACGCCAAACGCCATGACGTCCGGGTCGCAAAAAGCGAGGAGAAGCTTGACTTCCACCTTCTACCGGACAGCATCATTTCTGTTGACCGTGCATATCTGGACTTCGCATGGCTCTACAGCCTTGAAGAGCGTGGTGTCTGGTTCGTGACCCGTTCCAAAAAGGACATGCAATACCGGATAGCCGGACAGCATAAGCCCATACGAAACAAGCAAGTCAGTCGCGACGAAAAAATCGAACTGATCATTGGAAAGTCAAGGGGAAAATACCCGAAAGCGCTTCGCCTGGTCTGCTACACCGATCCGCAAACCGGCAAAGAGTACGAGTTTCTCACCAATAACATGAAGCTGGCAGCCTCGACCATTGCTGCCATCTACAAGTCGCGGTGGGAAATAGAACTGTTTTTCAAGTGGATCAAGAATAACCTGAAAATCAAGTCGTTCCTTGGAACAAGCCGCAACGCGGTTTTGTCCCAGGTCTGGGCTGCCATGTGCTACTACTTGCTGTTGGCCTACATCAAATTCCAGACGAAATATCGTGGCTCTCTGCAGGTCTTGACGCGCATGATTGCCTCTGTCATCATGGAACAGCGACTGCTCATAGATATTTTGTCGCTCAACGAGCGTTCTATCAAAAAGGCGAGAGAACCTGCACCGCAACTCGCCCTATTTTAACCGGACAGTAGTGACCTTTGTTATAGGTTCAAGCAATAATACGGTATATTTTACAGGGATTCTGTGAAAAACCTGTGGTGCAGATAATAAGTAATGTTAGCAAGAAAAGAAAGATTCAGTGCCGGAAAATGAGAAACACATAATTAGTGAGTCCAGCAAGGAACGCCTGGGTTATGACCTACAAGTTATTGTTGCTCAGCTGACAGTCAATCTCGGGCTTGTTGTGTTGTGGTCAATATTTATATTTTTATGGGAGGAGCCAATGGAATTCATTCTAAGTGTAACTGCAAGTCTAGTGGCGGCAGGTATAGCAGCGTTTATCGGCTATCACCAGAGAGGAATCACGTTTAGAAAAGCAATCATGAGCGCTCCTGAAAAATATATTGAGCACCTAGATAATCTCATAAATGATGCACTTAAAGACACGGAAAATACACTTACAGTTAACGCTAAAGCGATAGTAAGTACACGAGATGATCTGAAAAGCTCTTTAGCTGCATTATCTAAACTTTTCAACTCGGATATTGATAGATTAAAGGAGCAACTCGAAAGAAATGATGAGGCGATGTTAAAAGAAACGATAATTGTTCTTTCCAAAAAATGGCCTTCAAAAAAGGACCAAATACGCATTGAATTATCAAAGCTAATTTCTGAAATTGGGTTAAAAGAAATGGTATGAGGGTAGGTAGAGCATCTTGTTGATATTAGCGAAGCAGCATTTGAACATGTAGTGATTGAGCTTGATAAAACACCAATTGCATACACTTTTGAAGCTATTTTAACAGATGATCGCGACAAAAAGAGGCGAAGGACGTATCGCAGTATGAAATGTCGAACAATCGCAGTGTTAGGGTGCTTTCGTTATATCTCCTTCACTCGTTTTCCTTTTTCTTTTCCTCTGCAACTGTTGGCTTCTCTAGGTGTAATTTTTCTATCTCACTTTTAATATTTTCCAAAGCCTCCAAAGCCTCCAAAGCCTCTATTGTTTTTTTATAAGTTGTGATTGTCTCTATTATCATAAGACCAATTTCAGATCTAATCCTATTCTCTCTAACCTTATTCTCCGCCATGAGTTTGGCCTCTATATCCTCATTCATTTTTTTAGCATGGAAAATTTTCCTCACAACGGGAAATGCTGCGACAAGAGAAATAGAGGCACTTAACACAGCCCCAATGATAGCAACAATCTCGATTCCCATAGCGTTATTCCTCCGATAATGCTACACAACTTCCGCTGGTGATAATTGTTGCCAAAAATATGATTAAAGAGCCAATGGCAACTACACCTTCATCAATCAGAGTTCCGGCTTTATAAGCTGTTGAGATATCAGCAAACCACAGAGACGTGAGAGCAAGAACTAGTACACAACCTCCACCTGCAAAGAGTTTTCTAACCTTATGATCTTCTCCACTAGCAATTATTTCTCCGATTGCAGCCGCTGCTATTGCACCAGATATAAGTAGAAGCTCTCCCCGCCCCAACATCGTTGAAAGTGTTACAGCAGATTGTCTCCCAAACGCGGCAAGCCCATTAAATAATAGAGGTAGTAGCGCAATGAATACGCTAAACATCAGCCAGCGAGTTAGTTTAACATCCATAAATCTGCAAATTTATCTAGGTTAAGCCCTTTGGCGGTATAGCATTAATTGTCATAAGATATCATTAGCTTTTCTCGATACCTTTTCACAATTTCGCCACCTTCGGCATAAATTACAAGCATACCGCCTGTTCAGTCGTATAATGTTTCCGCATTCCCTCCCGGCTCATATTCTGCATTCGTAGTCTCCATGTCGATCTTCTCGATGTAGATGTCATCCTCCAGGGGAACAGGCCTCAAGGGCTGTCAAGACCCGGTTGAGTCAGACTTTAACTGTAGGGCAGCACCTCTATTAATTTGTTGCGCGACCCGAATACTTCGTTGGTCGGTGCTCGAAATCCTCATGTACTCTGTTTACACTCCGGTTTCTCTGGCCCCGTCCGCCTCGTTTTCAGTTCGCTCACGACAATTAATGGAGGTGCCCTGTAGTAGGAGTGGCAAGAAACATTCGTGGAAGTGCAATGAGAAAAGGGGGACTGTGTAGTCTCTTTTCTTTCTGAATGTGAAGTGTAAAAGTGTCGCTGATTCTGAAAGTTATTTAATTTACAGAACGGCGTGCCCTATTCGAATTCAACTGCCGCTCATAGCGGTCGGCTGCAATTTCTTGTTAGATTCCTCGCCTCGCACAGAAAAATATTTTTGAGAACTCCAGACATGCGAGACACTAGAGCTACTCGGTTTATTCCCAATTACCCGTGCATCAATTGTTCGTTGGGCATCTAAACTAACTGGTGCAGAAAATGATACAAAGTAATACCCAGGTTCCTGCACCTGAACAAAATATTTTATTGAAGTTGTTGCTTTGGGAAGTGCTACAATGCTGCTATTAACGCCCCAAGTTTTTCCATTGAAAAAACTGAACGGTTCGGCTGTGTAGAATTTACCTATATTTGGGTTTTGATTAACGTCTACACCGGGCTTAAGCTTAACTACGCTAAATGACGAGTTAGATTTGGATAATTCGATTCTAGCAGGCAATATGCCTTGATTTACGACGTAGACCTCCACCTCCAATCCAATTAAGCCCTCGCTTGCGCTGTTCAATTCCGTCACCTTAATATCAAAATCAAGCAGTAACCTCGAAGCTTCCTTTCTTTCAATATCGAGATTTGCCGAATAAGAAGATTGGAGTTCATGGAAAGTGTAAACAGCCCACCAGCCTCCTATAATAAGTGCAGCTAAGCCTAAGTAATTCTTCCATATCTCAGATACTGCTACCTTTTTTTCTATAGTTTCCATTTGTTCAACAGGTTATAGTTCTTTGAGTTCGCTTTCGAATCTAACATTATTTATTATCTGCACTGTAGAATTTCTTTCAGGCCTCTATTATAGGCGTTTATTACTACTGTTATTCTGCTTTATGAATGCTTTTGTCTACTTTTTATGGCAAAAAAGATACACTCGATGTTATGCTTTTCGAAGCACTTGGCGGAATTATTTTTAAGCGATGGAAGTTTGTGTTTGGTGGTTTCAATATAAGATGTCCCCCGTTTCCTGTTTCTATTCCCTATTCCTTTTCTACGGGTTATATCCTGAAAGACTGGATAATGTGAGCCGGATAAACTGACAATTTCACGTCCGGTTCTGCAAGGGGCTGGGGGGGGCAATTCCCCCGGTCTACATAACCCTGTTCAAAATTCCATTCCGAGGGTAGTCTCATAAGAAAAGCGAGCCCCCGCTGCTTGTTAACTGCAGCTGTTGGTTAGGCTCCCCCATTCATTACTACTTATCATCCAAACTATCAAGAGCTTTTTTAGCACGATTTCGAATGACAGGATCATGGTGTACCTGTGATATTCTTCTAAGTTGTGTTTCCGCAAGCGTACGAATTTCATCATTTGGATGCACAGCCGCGACGTTGCGCAGAGACGGAATCACGAACGGATTGGTGTCCGCATTCTTCGCCAATGTGTTGACGGCACCTTTGAGCATTAGTTTGCTGCTAGTGCTATTCAACGTGTCGATTGCTGCTTGGACTTGACTTTCACGAAGGCCATCTAAGAAACCCATGGTTGCCTCCTTGGGATCTCGGTTCCTAACATTAAGTTTTATTGCAATACAGAATAATTTCGCCACTCATGTCGAAAAAAACAAGCATATCGCTTTCTAAGCTTTGCCTGCTTTTTCCACATGAAGTTTGTCCCACTGGCTATCAAAACCCGATTGAGCCAGACTTTACTATAGGGGATGTTATTCAGTGGCAAAAAACATTCGCGGAAGTACAAGGAGAAAAAGGGGATCGTGTGGCTTCTTTTCTTTCTGTGTGTGAAGGTAAAAGTGTCGCTGATTCTGAACGTTATTTGGCCTACGGAACAACGCTCCCTATTCGCAATAGTTCATTCAACACTTCCAAATTTCGAGTCTAGGTATGCCTGGTGTTCCACATCAGTTCGGCCGGTAATCATTTTACGTGTTGTTTCTAACCTGCCTACACAGAACTGCATTCGATTCTCAGTCATCCTTTCTTCGCGGAACGACTGAATGTAACTTTCTAGTTCATTGATGAAGAAAACGCCTTCTGGCCTTGAAGTTTTAAACTCTGCGTCTCCAGTGAAAACCACAACGGAGTGAATATCTTCCGGGGAAAGAAAGTCTAGAGTCTCTCGAACTACCATCACGTGTTTGTAGTTCTGATGTATTGGATTCAGGAATCGACTTCTCGTGTAGTAAACTATTTGCATCCATTTTGGAGTCGAAACGTCTCCGAAAATCCAACCAGTGTAATGCTTTGTCTCTATTACGAAGACTCCAACCCGAGAGACCAAAATGTGGTCAATCTGTGTTGTTCCGTTATTAACAGGTAAAGTGACGTTGTTCAAGAGGTGATAGTCCTTCCCCGCAAATGCTCTTGAGAGCCGCCTTCGAACTGCAGCCTCGCCGGTGTTCTCTTCTTTTTGTCGTCGCCTTCTGCCAAGTGAGTACCCTGTCAAGTATACAAGTAACAAAGCAAATCCAACGACCGATCCGGCTAACGCAAAGTCTGTCATCGAATACGGCATACTATCGGTGTTTCTCCAGGTTTGCCTAACACTGCGGCTGAGGCGCGCTGTTAAGCGTCGCCTCTAGGCGTTTTGTTGGCGCCTCTCGTTCTTGCCTCTTGGTCACGGCGCCTACGAAGTTGGATCAGTGCCAGAAGGTGGCCGATCTCCTGCGCAACGTGAACAGTGGAGTAACAGAACGGCGTTTTGAAATCGGGGATGCTGATGTTCGCAACAGCTGTTCCGTAACGGCTGCTCGTGACTTTGCTCTGCATCCGCACCCACTTGTTGCGATTGTACTTTCCATCATTCAAGAAGGTCATACCGCAACCTATCGCTTTCAACTCCGATGAGAGGTGAGCCACTTCTCGCACGATGGGATTGTGCTCGAAGTCGCTCTCGACCTCAATCATCGTGACCCAGTCGCCGATGATCTCCGACTGTTGGCTATCTGGAAGCGCATCGAACTCCGCAGAGGAGTACCCGCACTGCTCGGGATCGAAACCAGCATTGATCCGTTTGCTCGTGGCACGAAGTGATAGGACTTCCCCGATCAGACCATCGGCTATCGTGAGGCGTATGGATTCAGAAAGGCCACGAAACTCCTCCGACCCAAGAACAAGATAGGGGAAGAGTGAGCCATGAGCGACGCGCAGCTTGAGCTCGATCATGCCCCGGCGTGACTTCCGGCCTGAAGAGCCGTCGCGCAGATGGTACTCCACTTCCAAGTTGAACCCATCTTGCAATCCGTCGAACTCGACACAGACGAGAGGGGCGCCCATCTTGTCGCAAACGGTGAAATCAATGCTGGTCTTCTTCAGGAGATCGTACTCCTCGTCAGAGAGCGTGAATGGCTTGCAATCACTGTCGAGGAGCCGGCCTTTCCCTGTGAAGACGTTGAGGAAGGGCAAGTTGTGATAGACGCGGTAGTCCTTGCCCCATATCTCGTCGAGCTTTCGGAAGCAGTGCTTCTCCATTTCGCTGCCGAATACTGTATCACGTACACCCATTCGTCATTTCCTCGCATGTGCCAACGGTCGAGTCGAGCGGAATGAGCAGAGCATCAGCAGACCGCAGGTCCGTAAGCGCAGGACATTTCCGTTCGAACGATTTGTTGGAGGCGTGCACAACGCACCTGCAACACTATTTATAAGCAAGAAAAGATGACTTTATATATTGCATATGCAGCACGCGCATAACTTCTTCAATAAATATCTTTTCCTCAACATCTCTTCACAATTTCGCCACATCTGCCGAAAAATACAAGCATATTGCCTGCTCAGCCGCCTGCTGTTTCCGTATCCCCAACAAGCTTTCCAACAACTTTTGACTTTTTCCTTTTGAACTTTGCCTTTCCCTTCGGGAATGAATTTTCTAATCCTTTTATCGGTTCTCTTGTTCTCCCCATGGGGGTTTGAGGTGAGCTCTCATGGATATGAGGATTATTTTTCTGATATTTGGCTGACTTTCAAGGGCAGTCGTTACCATTGCGAATACTACACCTGTGCGGGAAATACCATACAACTATACATCTGCCACGGACAGGCAGTTACTGTCGTACCTTCTGGGCGAGGATAACGCTCGTATGCTCGACGAACTGAGAGATGTCCGTGTCACCGGGCGCTCGGCGAGGCTCCTGATGCGCAGTATCGGCGCTTTGCTCATACATCGGAGAAATCCTTACCTCTACCAGGATCTTGTCGATTCTCCATTGAGAAGAACCAGGCTTTTCAAGCAGGTTTCCAGTGATTTCGATGTTATTGAGGGCTCCGCAAAAGGGGAGCAAAGAGTGCTG
>JAKSDB010000233.1 GCA_022360415.1 Chlorobiales bacterium | reverse complement strand
GCAATGTCACCGGCTTTTGTTTTCAGCCTGATGGTAAGTGCGGGGCTTGGTTCCAGGTTTTCCTGCTCACACTGAAAAGCACATTCAAAATCCATCATAGTCTCCGTTGAAAATGTTGAGAGGCACCTCGATTGATGTGTTTTGTTCGCCGTGGTTCGTTGGACAGCTCAAAGGGCAAATACGCTCGCGACAATGTACAGCGGTGTCCGGAAGAGAAAAAAATATCAGGAAAGTAACAGTGAGTCGGCGTAGCGGGATTTGAACCCACGACCCCTTCCACCCCAAGGAAGTGCGCTACCAGGCTGCGCCATACGCCGATTGAATACCTACCGATCCCGATTTATCGGGAAACAATGATAAAAAAAACTTATCTAAATATAAATTATTTTGGCTTTTTGTTCCCCTCCCTGCGCCCTCTTGTTCCAGGCTCTGTACCTTGTTTTCACAACACCTTACGCTCTTGAAGCATCAAAAGTTCTTATACCTAAACTGAGCGTTTCAACAAATGCTTAATAAGAGTAAAGTTATAAAAAAACAGTCCTTCATACTGTTCAACAAGTGTGATTATTCGTCACCTGTCGGGAGCAGGAAAAAACCGATAAAGAACCGCATTTGTTGAAACCCTTCGGGATTGTCGATCATGCCGCATCTGCTTCGTTACAGGGAACTTGCGGTAGTTCACTACAGCGGCATTCCCTGTGCCTTGCATCTCCGACATGCTCGACAATCGCTCAATTTAGGTTATATTGCTTTTTTTATTTCCTATCCCGTAGACCGATGAGCTACTTTTCCGGCGACCGCTGCAACATGTTTTACACCGATACCGCGGAAAACAATCCGCCCTCCAGGAACAAACCCGCAGTGTTGTTCGTCAACGGCTGGGCGATTTCTTCCCGCTACTGGCAACCTCTCATTACAAGACTGGCCCCTGATTTCCGCTGCGTAACCTTCGATCAGAGCGGAACGGGAAAAACGGTGATCGATAAGAATCACAAACCCTCCTTCACTATCGAGGGCTTTGCAGACGAAGCGGCTGCACTGATAGAGCATCTTGAACTGGATAAAGGAAAAAAACTTCACGTCATCGGCCATTCAATGGGCGGCATGGTCGCAACAGAGCTTTCGCTGCGTTTCGGCGATTCTCTTCTCTCTTCAACAATTCTTGCCTGCGGCATTTTCGAAGAAAACGCATTTACCTCTGTCGGGCTTCTGTTCCTTGGCGGCCTGATCGATTTCTCGATGAACTTTCGCAACCTTTTCCGGGCTGAACCACTGAAAACACTGTTTATCAAACGTGCAGCAACGGCTCAAATCCAGAAGACGTACGGCGATATTATTGTAGAGGATTTTGTTACTTCCGACAAGGACGCGACAAATGCCGTAGGTCATTTTTCTATCGACCGCGAGGTGCTGAGGACGTATACAAAACACGTTATCGAGATTGCTTCCCCGGTGCTGTGCTGCGTCGGCATGAAGGACCATACCATACCTCCTGAAGGGACAGTCACCCTCTATCATACGCGAAAACAAAAGGCAGCCTCACCGACAAAGCTTGTTCAGTTCATGAACCTCGGGCACCTGCCCATGCTCGAAGACACTGAACGGTTCGCGGAACAGCTCAAAAAACATTTTGAATTTGCAGATGAATTTCATAAAAACGGTTCACACGCGAATTATGGCAATGAAATCGTTCAGATTATGTAACCCTGAAAAGAATGGGCATTCTTTTTTGACCCGCCGAACACATGCATGAGAAATAATGGTAAGGAAACGCGAATTATGGTGAAAAGGACAAAAACGAACAGGAACAATAAAAAGAAGCGGAAAAAACAGTTTTCCTTAACGGCAATCCTTTCCGTGACTGCCGTCGCCATGCTTGCCGTGCTGATCTACGTGGCCGGCCTTCTGAGAACCCTTCCCGGCCTTGAAGAGCTTGAAAATCCGAACCCGGAGCTTGCTTCCCTTGTGTACTCCTCGGACGGAAAGCTGCTGCACAAGTATTTTCTGAAAAACCGGACCTATGTACCGCTTGCGTCAATCTCGGAATATGCCCCTGAAGCCCTGATAGCGACTGAAGACCTTGCTTTTTACGACCATTGGGGATTTGATGTTCGCCGGTTCATACTTGTTATCGGAGAAAACCTTCTCAAGGGCAGAGAAAGATGGCATGGAGCGAGCACGATCACACAACAGCTTGCAAAAAATCTTTACCTGACCCAGGAACGCACTGTAAACCGTAAAATCAAGGAGTTCTTCACCTCTATCGAGCTTGAACGGACCTATACAAAGGATGAAATACTCGCCCTGTATCTCAACACGGTGTATTTTGGCTCCGGCGCATATGGAATCGAGGCTGCGGCCTGGACATACTTCAACAAACCGGCACGCGAGCTGACGCTTCCCGAGAGCGCAACCCTCGTCGGTATTCTGAAAAGCCCGAGAGCATACGATCCGGCAAGAAATCCCGAAAACTCGGTTAACCGGCGAAACCTCATTCTCACGCTGATGGAAAAAGCCGGCTATATATCGGCACAAGAGCTGGAGAAAGCACAGAAAAGCGAGCTTGTGCTCGACTACACACCCGTTACGAACCATGGCAGGGCACCCTATTTCACCGAGTATATCCGTCAGACACTGAAGCCGATATCACGGCAGCATGACATCAACGTTTACCGGGACGGGCTGAACATTTACACGACCCTTGACAGCAGGATGCAGCGCTACGCCCAGGAAGCCGTAAAGGAACATGTAGCCTGGATACAGGAGCGCTTCGACAAATCCTGGAGATGGACAAACAAACTGAAAAACCAGATAATCAGGGAAACGCCGAGATACCGTGAGCTGCTTGAAAACGGTCGAACGTCGGAACAGGCGCTCAAGGAGCTGCAGAATGATAAAAAGTGGCTGGACAAAATCCTGCATGATAAAACCCGTGTGCAGGTTGCTTTTATCGCTCTTGATCCAGCGAACGGCAACATCAAGGCGTGGGTTGGCGGCAGTGAGTTCAGTCCCGACGACTACGAGTACCAGTTCGATCACGTCTGGCAGGCCAAAAGACAGCCGGGCTCTACTTTTAAACCTTTTGTCTACGCTGCGGCTATTGACAAGGGGATACCGGCCAATCACATGATCCTGAACCAGCCGCTTGCGATCCAGGTGGGAAACAAGGTCTGGATCGCCAAAAACGCGGATCACTCATCAGGCGGCCTTACTACGCTCCGCCAGGCTCTGAGCAAATCCATAAACCAGGTTACCGTGCGCCTGATGCATGAATTTCTCAGCCCTTCGGAAGTTATCGGCTATGCAAAAAAAATGGGCATAGATTCAAAGCTTGAACCCAACATGTCCATTTCACTTGGAACATCCGAAGTAACGCCTCTCGAACTGGCTTCCGCATTCGGCACGTTTGCCAATAACGGTGTCTGGGTCGAGCCTGTCGGCATCAGCAGAATCGAGGATAAGTTCAACCATACCGTTACGGAATACAAACCGATAAGACGAACAGCCATTGATTCGACGACAAACTATGTCATGGTTTCCATGCTCAGGGACGTCGTTAAACGGGGAACCGGTGTCGCCATACCCTACCGTTACGGCATTACCATCGAGGCCGCCGGCAAAACCGGAACAACGCAGAACCTGAAGGATGCCTGGTTCGCTGGTTTTACACCACAGGTTTCGGCTGCCGTATGGACCGGGTTCGATGACGAACGGATCTACTTCACCTCGATGAGTTACGGCCAAGGGGCAAGGGCAGCGTTGCCGATCTGGGCGAGTTTTATGAAAAAGTGTCTTGCCGATACTACTCTCGGCATGGAAAACAGGTATTTCCATATGCCTGAAACCGTGATCGCCGTCCCTGTATCCCGTGAGGACAACCGTCCGGCCGAGCTTTTCACCGGCGATGTCTATGTCGAATATTTTACACCCGAAGGATTTGAAAACTACCAGTCCGGCATGCTGGAGTCCGGCGATAAGAACGGCGGCGCATTCCCGCCTGAACCATCCTCCGAGCTCATTATTTCAGGATCGGAAGATTAACCCTTTTAACCCTACCTTTTCGCATGCACTCTGTCCTTGTACTTGATTTCGGCTCACAATATACCCAGCTTATAGCACGGCGTATACGGGAGATAGGCATCTACTCCGAAATTGTCCCGTTCAACACGCCGCTGGAAAAGATCAAAGAGCACAATCCCGGCGCCATTATCCTGTCAGGGGGGCCAAGCAGTGTTTATGGAGAATCGGCCTTCCACCCTGATGAGGGAATATTCAGACTGGGAGTGCCGATTCTTGGAATATGCTATGGTCTGCAAATCATAGCGACACATTTCGGAGGCACGGTAGATGCTTCGGCAAAACAGGAATTCGGCAGGGCCAGGATAAGGGTTGAGAAACGGAACGGCACAACAGCAAGCATGCTTTTCAAAGACATCCCTGATTCCGATGTCTGGATGAGTCACGGCGACAAGGTTGTACGGGTGCCTGAAAGTTTTTCGGTAACGGCGAGCAGCAGTAACTCGGAGATGTGTGCTATCGAAGCGAGCGGCAGCAAGGCTGCCCTCAAGGTTTATGGCTTGCAGTTTCACCCTGAAGTTCAGCACACCCTTTATGGAAAGCAATTGCTGACCAACTTCCTTATAGATATTGCCGGCCTGAAACCCGACTGGTCTCCCAAATGTTTTATCGCACACCAGATCGAGGAAATACGCAATACCGCCGGTAACAATACGGTGATCTGCGGTATCAGCGGCGGTGTCGATTCAACTGTTGCCGCTGTTCTGGTCAGCAGGGCAATCGGGAAACAGCTCCACTGTGTCTTTGTAGACAACGGGCTTTTGCGGAAAAACGAGGCAAAAAAGGTTATGCGGGTGCTCAAACCGCTGGGACTGAACGTCAATCTGGTCGATGCCGAAGAAATCTTTCTCAAGCGTCTGAAAAACGTTGCCTCCCCCGAAAAGAAGCGAAAAATCATTGGAAGAACCTTTATTCACGTTTTCGAAGAGCATATCCATGAAGAGAAGTTCCTTGTACAAGGCACACTTTATCCTGACGTCATAGAAAGTGTCAGTGTCAAGGGCCCGTCCGAGACCATAAAGTCTCACCATAATGTCGGCGGCCTTCCCAAACGCATGAAGCTCAGGCTCATCGAGCCCCTGCGCGAGCTTTTCAAGGATGAAGTACGGGCAGTCGGCAGAGAACTGGGCATTTCGGAGGATATCCTCATGCGCCATCCGTTCCCCGGGCCGGGCCTCGCGGTACGGGTCCTGGGATCGGTCAACAAAACCCGTCTCGATATCCTGAGAGACGCCGATGAGATATACCTTGAAGAGCTGAAGTCATGGAACCTCTACCAGCATGTCTGGCAGGCATTTTCCGTTCTGCTGCCGGTCCAGTCTGTCGGTGTCATGGGGGACAAACGAACCTACGAAAACGTTCTCGCTCTTCGTGCTGTCGAGTCTTCGGACGGCATGACTGCGGACTGGGCACATCTTCCGCACGAATTTCTGTCCCATGTCTCAAACCGTATCATCAACGAGGTTCGCGGCATCAACCGGGTCGCCTACGACATCTCGTCCAAACCACCAGCAACCATTGAATGGGAGTAATACTACGTGAGAGAATTGTTACTGCTTAAAATATCCGGGCCGGACAAAAAAGGATTGACGGCTGAGCTTTCTTTGATTCTGGCGCGATACAACATCAGGGTTCTCGATATCGGCCAGGAAGTTATTCACAACCACCTGTCGCTCGGCATGCTGGTTGAAGTTCCCAACGAATTCAAGTCGGCCCCTGTACTGAAAGACCTCCTGTTCACGGTTCATACACTCGGACTACAGATCTCTTTCACACCGATCTCGGACAAGGACTACGATACATGGGTCGGAGAACAGGGCAAACCCCGCTACCTTCTGACTCTGCTTGCAAGAGAAATCAAGGCCGGACAGATCGCAAGGGTCGCTACTTCAGTTGCAAGACACAACATGAACATCGATGCCATAACGAGGCTCTCAGGAAGGCTCCCTCTTCAGAAACGTCATGCAGGTAACACCAAGGCATGTGTCGAGTTTTCGGTTCGCGGCACACTGAAAAACGAGAAACGATTCCGTGAAGAGATGCTTGCCATCACCGACGATCTCGGTGTCGATATCGCTTTCCAGGAAGACAATATTTATCGGCGCAACCGAAGACTGGTGGTATTCGATATGGACTCGACACTCATCACAACCGAGGTTATCGACGAGCTGGCAAAAGAAGCAGGCGTCGGCAGGGAAGTTGCAGCCATTACGGAGCAGGCAATGCGCGGCGAGATTGATTTCACCGTCAGTCTCCAGCGCCGCGTCGGCAAGCTTAAAGGTCTGGACGAATCCATTCTTCAGAAAGTTGCAAAGCGCTTGCAGCTGACCGAAGGAGCGGAAAGTCTCTTTTTCAATCTCCACAACCTCGGGTTCAAAACCGCTATCATCTCAGGCGGCTTTACCTACTTCGGACACTATCTCCAGAAAAAGCTCAACATCGACTACGTTTTTGCTAATACGCTCGAAATAGCCGATGGCAAACTTACCGGCAGGGTTCTCGGTAAAATTGTTGACGGCAAAAGAAAGGCGGAGTTGCTCGAACATATTGCAAAGAAAGAAAACATCAGCCTGGAGCAAACCATCGCTGTCGGAGACGGAGCCAACGACCTGCCGATGCTCGGCAAAGCCGGCCTCGGCATAGCGTTCAGGGCAAAACCGATAGTCAAGGAGAGTGCAGGACAGGCCATCTCGACCCTCGGCCTCGACGCTATCCTCTACCTGATGGGTTTCAGGGACCGGGAATCGCTAAGGAAGAGAAAGTGAGGAAAGAGTAGAATCAAGAAGCCAGTAGCCAGAATCCAGGAGAAAAAATCAGTCGGCAGTTGGCAAGCGTTTTGTCATGCCGGACATGATCCGGCATCTACAAATCGAGCAAAGTTTCTTGCCCCTGCACACCTTTCAGTTCCTTCATGCATGCAAAAAAATAGCTGTGCGAACGTTAAACTTTTCTTATTGTCAACGAACCATACGAGGAGAAACCAAAAATGATTGATTTCCCAAAAGACTTAGCTGACCTGGATTATGATTTATTTTCATTCAAAGATGGCATGGCCAGCTGGAGACTAGCAGAAGATCATCTTTCACAAGGCGGCATATATCTTGAATCTGAAAAATATGAATCGGCTTTAAAACATTTTATGCGTGCGGCTCAACTGAAAGATGAACCAGAACACAACCAAATGCATGATGTGCATATTGAACCAGCTTTACTAGAGCATCTATCTGGAACTGGATATTTTAACATGGGAGTAGCTTATTTAGCATTGAAAAATGCTGATGCTGCAATAAAATCATTCAAACAATGCCTGCAATGTAAAGATATTATGCTTGGTAAAATCGATAGAAATGAAAGGTTCTTCCCATTTCATGAAGATGCAAAAAAAATGATAGACAAAATACGTTAGAGAATACCCTTAATAAAAAGATGATTAACAAGGTTTTTCGGCAGTACCTGATCACCGTAAATAAAATAATGAGTCCTTTATATATGGCCACACCAATATCAACCAAGCTTTTACCTAACGCCTCTCTTGCTTTTGGATTGTATTCGCTTCTATTTATATAGGCCTCCTGACCTAAGACTTATATTATCTGCACTACAGATTTTCTTGCTCTACACCAATAATATACAGCATGAATACTTATCCCTGCTTTCAAACATCTGCTTACAGCCAATCTAAAGACATGTTTTAATGCCGTTTACCCCTTATGTAGAGCAACCACATAACTCTCGTTCTGCATCCTCAATCTATCCAGAGCCTGCAAAGTCATTTTTTATCTGGTTGTGCTCCTATAGCCCTAACTCGCTATGTGAACCAAGACGCAACAGTTCAAGATTATGGTTGTAACCAAGCCTGACCTGTCAGGCGACAATCGTTTTGTCATAGCTCGATGTTAAATAGACAGAGCGTTAGGTTCACCGGCGAGCTTCAGTGAGTCCGAGCGTAACGCGCCATCAAAAGCTTGTCGGGTTTTCAAATTTTTTGTCAAGAAAGCTACCATCAATATTATTCACCATTTCAACAAACCGATTGGCGGGGGCTGAAAACATGATCATATCATCTGGTATAAAACGCCGGATCAGGACATCCATCGACCCGACAATACACTTTGGCCTATCTTTGAACTTCTGGTCATAGGGAATGGAGAAAGCTGATTGACATCCTGAAGCGT
>JAKSDB010000188.1 GCA_022360415.1 Chlorobiales bacterium | reverse complement strand
TGGATGACCGAACCGTTTGTCATGCTTCCTTCCAGACCTCCGGCCCTGTTCGTTTTACGAAAAGGGCCGCTTTCCGTACCCGGAAAAAACTCGTCATGTACCTGAGAACCGGGTTTCCTTGCATTGTCAAACGCCGTGCCGATTTCCACACCTTTTACCGCCTGTATCGAGATAAGCGCGGAAGCAAGTTCCGCGTCGAGCCTGCGGTCGTGTTGTACATAAGAGCCCAGTCCCATAGGAACCCCCGTGATAAACAGTTCGATGATTCCGCCAAGGGTGTCACCTTCTTCCTTTGCCTTGTCGATCGCGGCAACGACTTTTTCCTCGTCCGCTTTTTCCAGCATGCGCACACAGGAGGCGTCGGCTTCTTTCGCCAGTGTTTCAGCGCCTTTCTCAAGATGCTCCCGAACGAGGTGCGAAGATGACGCTGCTTCAGCGGGGCCTATGGAGGAAACGTAACTGCCTATCTGGATTCCTGCAGATCTCAGAAAGGTTTTCACAAGAGAGCAGGCTGCAACGCGTGCCGCGGTTTCACGGGCTGACGCGCGCTCTATAACCGGCCGGATGTCTTCGAATCCATACTTGATCATACCGGAAAGATCGGCATGACCGGGTCTTGGTATGCTGATGGACGGAATTTCCTCGTCCGGCTTTTTAAACTGGGCCATTTTCGCCGTCCAGTTTTTCCAGTCCCGGTTTTCTATCTGGAGAGATACCGGGGAGCCGATGGTTTTTCCAAAACGTATTCCCGACAGTACGACAGCCCTGTCGGTTTCTATTTTCATGCGGCCACCTCTTCCATATCCCTGCTGGCGCCGGGCCAGTTCATTGTTGATATCCTCAGGGGTGATCGTGACCCCGGAAGGAAGACCTTCAACGATTGCCGAAAGTGCCGGCCCGTGTGATTCTCCCGCTGTAAAGTATCTGATCATTGTTTTCGGTCCGGCTGCACGCCCGGGGCGCGAACCTGTTATGGTTCATTGAAGCAAAAAAAACCGGCTGCACACCTTGCAGCCGGGGTAAAAAAACAAAATCAGGTATCCAGGCCGATCAGGACAGTCTTTTCGCCGCTTCTTTCGCGTAATAGGTGAAGATAATATCGGCGCCCGCACGCTTCATTGCGACCAGGGATTCCATCATGACCCTGTCGCCGTCTATCCATCCTTTCTCCGCTCCGGCCATCACCATCGAATATTCACCGGAAACGTGGTACACGGCTACCGGAACATCAAACCTTTCCTTTGTTCTGTAGACGATATCGAGATACGCCAGTCCGGGTTTGATCATGACTATATCGGCTCCTTCCAGGATATCAAGCTCTATTTCTTTCATGCCCTCATCCGAATTTGCCGGATCCATCTGATAGGTGGATTTGTCGCCGAACTGTGGTGCCGAGTGAAGAGCGTCGCGGAACGGTCCATAGAAACTTGAAGAGTATTTCGCCGAATACGAAAGAATACCGACATCGGAGTATCCCGAGTCGTCGAGTGCCTCCCGGATTGCTCCGATACGGCCATCCATCATATCGCTCGGCGAAACCATATCAGCCCCTGCTTTTGCGTGCGATATCGACATCTTGCACAGCACCTCAACGGTTTCATCATTGAGAATGATGCCATCTTTGACCAATCCGTCATGGCCGAACGGAGTGAAAGGGTCGAGCGCGACATCCGTCATGATGTAGAGTTCCGGCAGCTCCTCCTTGATGGCGCGGATGGCCCGCTGTATGATGCCGTCGTCATTATATGCCTCACGACCGTCTTCCGTTTTTTCTTCCGGGATGCCAAACAGATCGATTGCCTGTATGCCAAGATCCCAGAGCTCCTTGCATTCTTTTACAGCGTTGTCAACGGAATAGCGGAAACTGTTGGGCATTGAGGGAACCTCTTCTACCACGTTTGTGCCAGGGCAGACAAATAAAGGAAAGACAAGGTCACTTTTGGAAAG
>JAKSDB010000105.1 GCA_022360415.1 Chlorobiales bacterium | reverse complement strand
GAAGAAAAACCAGCAGAAAGTCAAGAAATGTTGGAAAAACATGTAACCTGTTTTTATAGAGCCCCTTAATCGCCGCTTTCACGACTATTGATGGATCGGAAACCGGAAGAAGACTGTGCTCCGGGTATTGACGGGCGCGAATGTGAAAACCTGTCTCTATGTAACCGGGGCAGACAACCACAACCCTTACGCCCCTGCTGCTCAGCTCCTCATGGAGTGATTCGCTCAGTGTAATGATAAACGATTTTGTTGCCGCGTACAGGCCGAGAAAAGGAACTCTCTGAAACCCGCTGACCGACGAGATATTTATGATACCGCCTTTTTTTTGCGCTATCATATCAGGAATAAAAAAATGCAGAAGCACAGCCATAGCTGCATTGTTTACCTGGACCATTTCCTGAAGCTCGTCCATTGGCATCGAAACATATTCTCCCGCAAAACCGAACCCGGCACAATTGACTATCAAACCAACCTGGAGCTTATTCCTGGTACAGTATTCAAAAATTCTCCGCGGGCTCTCCGGGTCTGCCAGGTCTTCGGCACAAATATGAACTTCCGGGCTGCCTGCAGGACTGACCTCCATCCTGAGCTGCTGCAACAGGTTTTCCGAACGGGCAACAAGCACCATATCACTTTTTCGTCGCGCAAATTCACGGGCAAACTCCCTGCCGATCCCGTTAGAAGCACCTGTTATCAACGTACAAGACATATCGTTGAGTATTAATAGCTATGCTGTATCATTATCTCACGGTAAAGGCGAAACGTGTCGGGACACCCCTGCTTCTGCCCCCCTGAGCTTACAAGGGATCGACCCATCGCCCGTGCGACTTGATCAGTTCAACCAGCCTCTCGACAGCTTCTTCTTCCGGAATGCTCGACTCGACACACTCTTTTCCCACATAGAGGCTGACCCCGTTTTTACCCGAACCGACATAACCGAAATCAGCATCCGCCATTTCGCCCGGCCCGTTGACAATGCAGCCCATGATACCGATTTTCAGTCCCTTGAGATGGGACATTCTCGACTTGATGACACCCGCAGTTTTTTCAAGATCGAAGTAGGTCCTTCCACAACCAGGGCAGGAAATAAACTCGGTTTTTGACATACGCACCCTTGCCGCCTGGAGTACGTTGAAGGCGAGGCTTATCTCCTCATGTTCAGCAAGACCGGTCTGCAAGGCCAGCATGTCACCTATACCGTCACAGAAAAGGGTCCCACTCTCTACCGCACAATCAATGAGCGTCCCGAGGCGGTTTTTATCTCCCGTGCGGTACCGGATTACCAGCGGATAGCTGATACCAGCCTCATTGAAACTGCGAACAAGATGACGGTACACATAAACAGCATCTGTAGAATCAATGGAAAACAAAATGTGCGGCAGCCCTTTCTGCTTCACCTTTAGAGCAATCCTTTTCAAAACATCCCCTGGAACTTTCAGGGAAGCTTTTTCATGCTTGAAACAAAACTCTATCGGAGCCTTCCCGTCATCAAGGCTGTCAAGCACATCCTTATCAATCATCTCACCCTCTGCGATATCAATACGCACCTTGGCGACAATATCCATAAACGCCGGAGCAAGCGAAATATCTTTCACTGCAACACCGACCCGGTTCCCGTATGCCCCCAGTTTCTGAACAATCGTTTCCAGTGCCGGAACTTCATCCAATGAAGAAACAGGAACGGTTACCAGCTCCGACTGCAGCATCGCATCGGGATTTTCAACGGCCAACCTGCTCCGGAGTTCCGCAAGCAAAAGGTCTGTGTTTGCAAGCGACTCTTTGGCGGTCGTCTCGACCATCGGCAGGCTCTCTCCCCCGATTTCGCCGGGACCGGTTTTGATCTCCATGGTTTTTCGCCTGCAATAGCTGACAGGCTCAAAAGGAGGCATGTCAAATGACGGTTTTGCAACCTGAGCTTCAATAAGCTGCTTAACCGGCACATGGCCTTTGTCGCCCATCACTTTTTGCAAATCGTTATACTTTTTAACCAGTGCAAACCCTACCGGCACTTCGTTAACCGGATCCTCGGTCAGTGAAACCCGTATGGTGTCACCAAGACCATCCTCAAGAAGCGCACCTATGCCCATTGCTGATTTTATCCTTCCTTCATCGCCATCCCCTGCTTCCGTAACGCCCAGATGCAGCGGATACGCGTGACGAAGCTCCAAGTCCGCCTTCATCACAAGCAGCCTGTATGCCTGTATCATCACCCGGACATTGGATGACTTCATCGAGAAGAGAATATCATAATACCCTTCATCCTCACAGATTCTCGCAAATTCAAGCGCCGCCTCGACCATCCCTTCGGGAGTGTTTCCGTAACGGCTGACAATCCGGTCTGAAAGCGAACCATGATTGGTACCGATCCTCATCGAAACCCCGTATTCCTTTGCTTTGGCAATCAGGGGAAGAAAATCGGCTCTCACCTTTTCATATTCCGCCATGAACTCTTCCACGGAATACTCCTCGCTGGAAAACTTCCGGGTGTTGGCGTAATTACCGGGATTGATACGGACATTCTCGACGGATTCCACCGCTTTGAGGGCGGCTTTGCGGGAAAAGTGAATATCGGCGACCAATGGGGTGGTTATACCATCCCGACGAAGCTGATCCCGGATAATCCTGAGGCTATCGGCATCTTTTTCAGTCGGCACAGTTAAACGGATAATCTCGCAACCTGCCTCACACAGCCTCCTGCACTGCTCAACAGACGCCTTCGTATCCATGGTATGCGTCGTTGTCATCGATTCGACTCTTATGGGCCGGTAGCCACCGATAGAGAGATGCCCGAAACCAACCTCATGGGTCAGTCGCCGGCTGTATTGGTACATTGCTATCGGGAAATGCTGCATACTGCTGTCTTATAGTAATTTTAGCTTGATGTCCCGACAAGTCGGGATCGGTAGAGGAAAGACATTGTTGCCAATCAGGTTTTACAGGTCCTGTGAGACTGATAGGCTCCTATACGAGCTATATTTATAAGACCGATAGATCGAAAAAACTTTCTCGCCTTTCTTTATTTTTCATCCTCTATGATAAACAGGGTCTCGTCATCCCTTGAAAAATTATATTTCTCCCTGGCTATTTTCTCTATTGTTGCAGGATCATCCGCATTGCGGATTTTCCGGGTATTCTCTATGATTTTCTGCTCCTCGCGCTCCCGGGTATCCTTGAGCATGCGGTTTTCCGCCTCCATCCGAAGCCGCGTAACAACACCATAGTTGCCGAAAACAATCCAGAGTATGACAACCCCTGCAAGCGCCAGCAAAAATATTTTCCTGGGATTGGAAAGGACATAAGCCCATATGTCTGCCAAGACTTGTTTCAACGGCTTTGTATCTGGTTTAGACAAACCCCTACCGGCATCCTCTGCGTGAGTCGGAAGCAAAAGGAACCCTGCTTAACGAGGATTCCGGGGAAAAAAATCTATACCCTGAATGCTTTTGCGCCCGGGTAATACGCCTCTCCTCCAAGCTCCTCTTCAATCCTCAGCAGTTCATTGTATTTTGCCATGCGGTCCGAACGAGAGAGACTTCCTGTCTTGATCTGCCCGGCGCCGGTTGCAACCGCGATCTGAGCTATGGTCGTATCTTCGGTTTCTCCGCTTCTATGACTGATTACCGAGGTGTAACCGTTACGTTTGGCCAGATCAATCGCCTGAAGCGTCTCCGTCAGGGTTCCGATCTGGTTGACCTTGATAAGAATCGAGTTGCCCACCAGTTTCTCAATACCGTCAGCAAGCCTGGTAGTGTTGGTAACGAAAAGATCATCCCCGACAAGCTGAACCTGCGACCCTATTTTTTCCGTAAGAACTTTCCAGCCATCCCAGTCATCTTCCGCCATACCGTCCTCTATAGAAATGATAGGGTAGTTTCCGCACCATTTCTCCCAATATTCCGCCATCTCTCCCGACTCAAGCTCCTTGCCCGATGATTTCTTGAAAATGTATTTTTTCCGACCGGCATCATAAAATTCCGAGCTGGCCGGATCAAGGGCGATCATGACTTGAGCGTCTCCCAGGCCACCGGCATTTGCAGGCGACCCTATCCTGTAGCCGGCCTTTCCGACAGCTTCAATAACAACTTCGATAGCTTCTTCGTTTGAACCGAGGTTCGGCGCAAAACCACCCTCATCACCCACAGCCGTACTGAGCCCCCTGCTTTTCAGCAGTGCTTTCAGGGCATGGAATATTTCCACCCCGCAGCGCAACGCATCCGAATACGTGGTAAAACCGATCGGCATGATCATAAATTCCTGAAAATCAACAGTATTGTCCGCGTGAGCACCCCCGTTGAGGACATTCATCATCGGGACAGGCAATGTATTGGCAAGGGTTCCCCCTATGTAGCGGAAAAGAGCAAGTCCGGAATATTCTGCGGCAGCCTTGGCACACGCAAGCGAGACTCCCAGGATCGCATTGGCGCCAAGGTTTGATTTGTTCGGGGTTCCATCCAGGGCTATCAAGGTATTGTCTATTTCAGTCTGCTCGGTTACATGCATGCCTCTCAAACGGTCGTTGATAACCGTATTCACATTCTCAACCGCTTTCATCACACTTTTACCCAGGTACACGCCCGAGTCGCCATCGCGCAGCTCAACCGCCTCATGAACACCTGTCGATGCTCCGCTGGGCACTGCAGCGCGCCCGTAGGAAGTTTCTGTCAAAACATCCACCTCGACTGTAGGATTCCCCCGGGAGTCGAGAATCTGTCGGGCAATAACATTGGTAATTAATGGCATGGTAACGTTTGGTTAAGGTGTTTGTGTAGAAATCCTCCGCTAAACATAAGAATATATCATCGTTTCACCAGCTTTTCATGAGTGTAGCCTGTGCTTAAAAAACTTTTTTTTACTTTTCAGTTTATCGGCTGTTTCCACTTGACAACAAACGGCCCAGCTCATTGTTCGTCCGGTCTCTCCGGACATCAGTAATTCAACAACAAGGAGTTCTATCTATGCAAGCTGTCCAATCCGATCAACTGCGCAACATCGTCATCACCGGCCATGCCGGTTCAGGCAAAACCATCCTTACTGAATCTCTCGCGCTTTCCATGAATGTCACCAACCGCCTCGGCACAATTGAAGACGGAACAACGATCTCCGATTATGCCGACGACGAAATCAAAAGGCAGCACAGTATTAACTCAAGCCTTGTACACGGCACATGGAACGAACGGAAAATCAATATTATAGACACACCCGGCCTTCCTGATTTTCACGGAGATGTCAAGTCAGCCATGAGAGTGGCAGACACCGTTCTTCTGACTGTCAACACATCTATTGGCGTCGAGGTCGGTACTGATCTTATCTGGGACTACACCAGAGAGTATTATAAACCGGCCATGTTTGTGCTCACCAAACTGGACGCCGACAGGACAAACTATACGAAAACCGTTGAAGAGCTGCAGGACCATTTCGGCCATCAGGTAACCCCTATACAGTTTCCTGCCGAAGAAGGGCTGGGCCACCATATTATTATAGATGTCCTGCTGATGAAGCAGCTTGAATTCAGTCCGGACAAACCCGGCAGCATGATAGCTTCCGAGATACCCGACCTCTATAAAAAACGTGCAGAGGAGATGCACTTCAAGCTTGTTGAAGCAGTTGCAGAAACCGATGAGGATCTCATGAACCGGTATTTCGATGTCGGCAACCTGACAGAGGATGAGCTTCGTGCCGGTATCAAGTCAGCGCTTCTCACCAGGACATTCTTCCCTGTTTTCTGTACCTCTCCGCTTCATCTTATCGGTTCGGAACGCCTCCTCAACGCAATCGTCAACCTCTGCCCTTCACCTATCGAGCGCGGCCCGGAGCACGCATATTGCAGCACTCAGAACAGCGAAAAGCTGCTTGACCCTGATCCCGATGGCCCGACTGTCGCATTTATTTTCAAAACCATGTCCGAACCAAGGGTAGGTGAAGTCTCCTATCTCCGTATCTATTCAGGACATATCGAAACAGGCCATGAGCTGATCGATGCTCAAACCGGACAGCTCGAAAAGATCGGACAGGTCTATACCATGGTCGGTCAGAAAAAAGTCCCTGTCGAAAAGCTGCTTGCCGGCGATATCGGCATGGTTGTCAAACTGAAAGATTCCCATACGAACGATACCCTTGCTGACAAGGGAACAGATTGCAGAATCAGTCCGATTAATTTCCCCGAGCCGCTGCTTGCCACTGCAATCGAACCCGTTGCGCAGGGTGACGAGGAAAAAATCTCTTCGGGACTTTCTCATTTGCATGAAGAGGACCCGAGCTTCAGCATTCAGCATGATACCGAATTCAACCAGACAATCATCAAAACCCTTGGTGAAACTCACTTGGACACAATTCTGAACCGCCTTGAAAAAAAGTTCAACGTATCTGTCACTACCTCTCCGGTCAGGATACCCTATCGCGAAACAATTCGAACAACCGCCAAAGCCCAGGGCAAGTATAAAAAGCAATCCGGAGGAAGAGGTCAGTACGGCGACGTCTGGGTGAGAATCGAACCCACAGAAAGAAATTCGGGGTTTTCTTTTGCAAGCGAGGTGGTTGGAGGCGTAGTGCCCACACGCTATCTGCCGGCTGTCGAAAAAGGTCTTCGGGAAACGGTCAATGAAGGAGTCCTCTGCGGCTATCCGGTTGTTGACCTGAAAGCCGTTGTCTATGACGGCTCTCATCACCCGGTTGACAGCTCTGAATTTGCTTTCAAAATCGCTGCCAGCATGGCCTTCAAGGCAGCGTTCGACAACGCAAAACCTCTTCTGCTCGAGCCTTATCATACGCTCAGTGTTCAGACACCTGAACAGTATACAGGAGAAATCGTAGGAGAAATATCAGGAAAACGGGGGAAAATCATCGGCATGGATGCGGATTCACGTTTTCAGACTATTAACGCGCATATTCCGCAGTCTTCCTTGCGCGATTTTCACATGCAGCTTGTCCGTTTGACACAAGGAAGGGCGAGATACTCCTATTCCTTCAGCCACTATGAAGAAGTACCGCAGGACATTGCCGGCCAGATTGTAACGGCGAAAGAAGAACAGCAAGGATAATCGTCATTTCGAACTCTATCCATAGAGGCTGTCTCAGAGCTTGACTACCGGGGCAGCCTCTTTTTTTATTTTCTCTTACTACCAGCAGTCATCAAGCCCAGACCGCCAACAAACTGCAAAGGCATTCTTTTACAAACGACGAAAAACCGACAATGTTTTCAGCCACCATACCATCCAGACCGCTTCGAAAACAGTTTTTTTCGTCATTTTGGACTTGCCAACCGTGCGGTCAATAAAAATGATCGGAACCTCCGTAATTGAAAATCCTTTTTTCCAAACCCGGAAATTTATTTCAATCTGAAAAGAATATCCTTGTGACTTCACGTTTTCCAGGCCGATAGCTTTCAGAACATCGGCCCTGATACATTTATAACCGCTTGTCGGATCTGATACCGGCATACCGGTAATGAGCCGTGTGTAGATACTCGCCGTTTTCGAAAGCACCAGCCTGCCAAGCGGCCAGTTCACAACATTGACCGTGTTACCAATGTATCGTGATCCTATGACGAGATCGGCCGACAAGGATTTTTCTACCATAGCTCCGATAACCTCGGGGTCATGAGAATAATCCGCATCCATCTCAATAACCCTGTCATATCCATGCTCCAGCGCGTATCCAAAACCATCGACATATGCAGTGCCAAGCCCCATCTTGCCCGGCCGTTCTTTCAGGAACAGACGTTTGTTTTCCAGCTGTTTTCTTTTCACAAGAGCAGCAGTTCCATCAGGAGAGTTGTCGTCGATAACCAAAACGTCAAGATTTTCGGGGTAGAGTGAAAATATATCGTCCAGCAGTTTTCCGATATTTTCCGACTCGTTATAGGTAGGGATAATCACAAGGATTTTTCCCTTGTGCAAGAAATTCTCGGGCATGACAATTCATGTTTTTAACGCTTTTCAGCACAACAAAAAAAGCATTGCCCGTTTCAGCGGACAATGCTTTTACATGCTTTTTCACGCAAAACAGGTTTTACCTGTTCTCCTTATGGAAACGGTGCAAGAACCGGAGATCGAAATCAAGACGTTCCGGCGGCGCATAACTGAAGTCAAGTGTTTCGCCATCGGGCAATATCTCAATAAGAGCTCCTGTAGGACATTCGTCCGATGAGAAACATGCTGAACAAGATATACAGGCATCCTGATCAATATAACAGCGAAAACCGTTTTCCTGTACATCACCGTAGAACTTGTAACCTATTGCGTTTACCTTCGGCGGGCACTTGTCGAGGCACAAGCCGCAGCCAACACACAGGTTTTCAAGAATATAGTAGTGTTTTTTCGGACGTGGAGCCCTCTTGGCAACCGGCTTGGGTTTCGCCCCCGGTTTAGGAGCTGCCTTGGCTGCCGGTGGAGCACCTTTTGCGCCGGGAGCCGGTTTCGGCTTTGCTGCCGGTTTGGGTTTCGGCTTTACTACCGGAAGTGCGGACTCCATTCTACGACCTGTACGCCCCAGATTAACATCCAGAGCCGTCATGCGGCTTTTAGACACGGGCGAAACTTTCGCACCTTTTGGTGCTGCGGCCTGTTTTGCTTTAGGTGCCGGCTTTCCCTGAGGAGCAGCTCCTTCTGCCTTTGGAGCCGACGGCTTTGGCTTTGCCGCTTTTTTAGCAGGCGCTGTACCCTGTTCTTTTACAGGATCGGCCATAAACCCTCCTATCTTTAGATAAAAATTTTTCTTTTTAACCGGGACGAACAGTATCGAAGGAGCCGAATTACGGCTCCTTCTGTGTGTTCATCAGGCAATCAATTTCATAATAAAGTCAACAACCTGAGTCAGCAGCTGCTGCCCTGTACCCGCAGCATCACCAACAGGCGGCAAAGCCGGTGTATCGGTCTGATAGAAACCGTTGGCAATGAACAGGAAGACCAGCATAAACGTACCGCCGAAATACAGGAATGTACCGGCCAGCTTCGAGTCCGAAATCGTCAGTACAGGGAATCGGAACTTCACGTCACGATTAAGGAATTTCTTGCCAAACCACCTTACAGTACGGGTCTGAATATCAGCACCTTCAAGGCGGGAGCCTCTGTCTTCAAACCAGACGGCAAAACTGATAAACCATACAAGGTGGCCGATACAAAGAATAACCGACAGATGCGAGCTGGAGAAGATCGTCACCGTTTCCGTCCAGAAGTAATAGAAAATACCGGCGGAATAGTGATG
>JAKSDB010000021.1 GCA_022360415.1 Chlorobiales bacterium | reverse complement strand
GTGCCTGCCGATCGTTGTAACCTCCATTTTAGTCGAGGCCCATCCGGGAGAAACGTAATCAGCGTGATAGTGCATGACGCCTGCGAGATCCTTTGCCAGGGGAAGATCGGGATTCAGCATGACTTCAGCGGCGGCAGCTTTCGCTTTTTTCCATGCCGTACGGTTTCTCACTCTGTCCGACATGCCGTCCCAGAACCAGCTGAACTGCTTGTAATCCTTGACAACTTCTTCGATTGTATCCGGGTAATCCGGTGATTTGACACGATTGAGTGTCACCACACCGACAGCAAGCATCCCTTCCCACGATTCACTTCGGGCTTCATGGTAGATATTTCGCGCAAGCCAATCCACCTCCCTGCTCTGGAGGGTTTTGATGTACTGTTTATTGCGCTGCTCAATCTTATGACGGGGTTGATGCGCCATATGATTCTTTACCACAAGGCCCATTGAAAATAATCCGGCAAGCGCAATCGCCCCTCCGAGAGCTTTTGCTTTTTCTGCCGAAATGGTTCTCGACTGTTCTTTGACTATGTCAATCAGTTTGTTCATAGACTCATGTCCTGCTTTGCCACCTCTTCCTTAAACGACCTGTACCGCTCCAACATCCTAATATTCCCTTCTGTTGTAATATAACTCACACGATGCTGTAATAAAAAAGCACGTTGAACGACAGGAAAGCTCCATTATGTGCATCCATTTCGTTTACCGCGCCGATTATAACGCATTTTTTATCCTTTTCCAAATCAGCAATCTTCTTCAGGACACCGTTCGCTTTCCAAAAAGCCGCTATTCTTACCCTGGTCCGCTAAACGACACACAAGACTTTTATCGTCATTCAACAGCCGATCATTCAATAACAGTAATTAAAAAAAGGATTTGAACTCTTTTCTGAAAAGATCACTACATTTTATTGTAAAGGGAACATCCCTAACCAGGAAGATTCCACAATGAGAGTTATTTTTTTGCCCCACCTCTATTCAATAAGTAACGAATAATGAGCCTTCACTTTAATACCGCATTCCTCCTGCATTCAATCGATGCCTGGGAGCAGGACCGCAAGGAACGATTCAATCTTGCCTCCTTGACGGAATCTTTTCACGAATCGGTCCCTGCACTGGACTTCCTTGACTGGAAAATTACTGCTGTCGAACGCGGTTATACTGAAACCGTGCTCCCGTTAACCCCCAACGCATCCAACCAGTATATTACCCATCAGGCTGCATTGATGCTCCTCGCCGCCGATTACACCGGCGGCCTTGCCCTGGCCTCACTGTTGCATATGGTGCCGATAATCGGTTTCTGGCCGTCTGTCGATGATAATGCAGCCTACATGTGGGGAGCAAAAGCCCACATTCACTGGTTTGCTCCCAGTTGCCACAATCTGACATGCCAAGCGACGATAGAAAAAGATAAATGGGAGATGCTGGCAAAAAGATTCGCGAACAGCAACAAAGTAGTAGTAACCATTCCGGTAAAGATGTTTAATGGAAAAAAACTTGTTGCAGAGGCTGATTTCACTTACTGGGTGCAGGACATTAATGGTTTGAAACGAAATGCCTTCGATGTCCAGAAAATCAACGTGCTCTATGAACACAAGACAAAAACAACGGCAAAGCTCATTGTTGGTTTGCGGGCCATAGAGCAGGAAAAAACGGTTGAAGAAAGGCGGTTTGATGATCCTTATGCATTTATGCTCGCAGGAAAACACGGTATAACTCTGGCCAGACGATTCAGCATCGCTACTCCACAGTTGCAAAATATGGTGGCAGCCAGAACGCAACATCTCGACGAGGCTGTAATATTTTTCTCAAAAGAACATTCATCATTTAATGTTGTCAATATCGGTGCCGGTTATGACAGTCGGTTTTGGCGGTTAAACATTGAAAACGCTTTTATATACGATCTTGATTTGCCTGTTATGCTGAACGAGAGAAAGAGGATTTTTGATTACAGTAAAAAAAACACAATCCATAACATTGAGATAGATCTCGAAATCCAGTCTATAGACAAGGCATTACAAGAAGAAGGCCCTTTTGATTCCGGTTTACCAACCTTTTTTATCTGGGAAGGCGGTTCGATGTATTTTCAGGATAAAGATATTGACAATATCTTTACCTCTATTACAAACATAATGTCCCCAGGATCCCGCTTTTGGTTCGATTATGTCTCAGATGATCTTGTCAAGGACAGTACAGGCATCAGGGAGGCTGAAGCATTCATTACCAACATCCGTAAAATGGGAGAACCGTTCATTAATGGTTATAATGGCATCGGTGTTCTTGCCGGAAAATATCATCTCACTATGGAACAGGACACCCATTCGGGCGCCGTGCTCGGTATTGAAGAAGATATCTACAAACACTACAGCTTCTGTATTCTTAGAGGAGAATAACAATCATGGTCCTCAGGCATGCCTCAAGATTCACTTTCCTGAAAAAGTGGGTGGATTTTCTCCGAAAAGATTATGAACGCAACGAGTTCACGATAGACCTTGCACGATACGTCGGCTTCTGGGCACACCCTCTTTACTATGTAATATGGACGGTTATTCTGCCGCAGCCCTATGAATCCCCCTTGCTGCGCTTTGCCTCTGCGATCACTTTTATTCCCCTGTTCTTTTTCAAGCATTATCCTCTAAGCTTCAGGCCCTGGGTAAACCTCTACTGGTATCTGTGGTTAACCTTTACTCTGCCGGTAATATTCACTTTCCTGATGTTGATGAACAACTTTTCAGGGATGTGGCTGGTATGTGAAACCATGATGCTTCTTGTTTTTATAATATTTGTTCCCAATTATTTCTTAATGACGTTTCTGCTGACGACAGGCATGTTAATCGCCTATGCCGGTTTTGTTTTTTCTACAGGAACCCACTTGGTCATTACTACTGAAATCATTGAATACCTGATACCTATCCCGATGGCTATACTGTTGGGATTGCTGTTCAGCTACACGACAAAGAGGGGGGCAATGGCCCAGGAGAAAAACAGGCTCCTGCAATCCCTTGCCGGCAGCATCGCCCATGAAATGCGCAACCCGCTCGGACAGATCCGTCACTGCCTGAACAACGTTCAGAAGCTGCTGCCTCCTTTCCATCCGGAACGATCCGCCGAGTCAATCAACAAGGGGTCACTCGACCGGATCTACCATAGTGTGGCACATGGGCAGATGGCGGTAAAGCGTGGCGCGCAGGCGGTTGATATGGTTCTCGACGAGATTCGGGAAAAACCGATCAACCCGGACAGTTTTACCTATCTCTCCGCTGTGCGGATCACACGGAAAGCACTCGATGAGTATGGTTATGACTCGGAGAATGAGCGCAGGCGGGTCCATCTGGACGCGCGTGAAACGTTTACCTTTCGCATCGACGAAACCCTCTTCATCTTCGTCATTTTCAACCTCCTGAAAAATGCGCTTTACTACCTCGGAAATCATCCGGAAAGCGAGATAAGAATCCGGCTCAAAAAAGGAACCCGGTATAACTATCTTTTTTTTCACGATACCGGGCCCGGCATTGCCAAAGAGGATTTACCCCACATATTTGAGAGTTTTCATACAAAAGGCAAGAAAGGGGGCACCGGTTTAGGACTGGCTTACTGCAAACGGGTTATGAAGGCTTTCGGAGGAAACATAACCTGTGACTCGGTAAAGGGAAAGTATACCGAGTTCACCCTTTCTTTTCCGGTTGCAGATAAAAATGAAGTGGCCCGTTATAATGCCGATGTCATTGCAAACGCATTGCCTGATTTTCAAGGAAAGCGGCTTTTAATTGTCGATGATGAACATTCCTATCGCTTGAAACTGAAAAAGCACCTGCTGCCTTTGCAGGTAAAAATCGATGAAGCGGCAAATGGTTTCGAAGCACTTGATCATGTAGCAAACAATCACTATGACCTCATCATCATGGACCTGGACATGCCGCTGATGAATGGCTACGAAACTGTTGAGCGGATGCGCCGGGGGGAAGCCGGAGCGGAAGTAGGTGCCACTCCTATCATCGCCCACAGTGCCGGGTCTGCCCACATCGCTCAAACCAGGTCAGAGAAGGCCGGAATGCAGGCACTGACCTCCAAACATTGTAGTCAGGCCGAATTGATTAACGCCTTACGTGGAGTTCTCAATACCGAAAAGCACAAACAGTTCAATAGCCTTCTGCTCGATAACTTTCGAGTACTTCTGGTTGATGATTCCGCTCTGAGCCGAACCCTGCTCGCCATGAACCTGACGGATACCGGTCTGCAATTGAGTGTTGCAACCAATGGAATGGAAGGGTGGGATATGCTTCAAAAAGAAAAGTTCGATTTGCTGATTACCGATATTCATATGCCGGAGATGAACGGCATTCAACTGACCCGTCTGCTCCGGACAAGCAATGAAACAAATATCAACCTACTACCTGTTATTGGTCTGAGCGGTTC
>JAKSDB010000350.1 GCA_022360415.1 Chlorobiales bacterium | reverse complement strand
AGGGACAGATAAAGTAGTTGCTTTTGGTGACGCCAGTCACAAGTGTCCGATCTATGTCGAGCAACGGCCACCCTGCAATGATGCCTGCCCGGCCGGAAACGACATCCGCGCATGGCTCACGACCGTGCAGCAGATAGAGGCAAAAAAGCAGAGCAAGGAAGAGGCCTATAAGCAACTCTGGAAAGAGGTGAGTAAAACACAACCGTTGCCGGCTGTATGCGGACGCGTATGCCCAAACCCGTGTGAAGGCAGTTGCAACCGGAACGAGAAAGAAGGTTCGGTCAGCATCAATGCCTATGAGCGCTGGATAGGCGACTATGCCATACAAAACGGCTTCGATCATGAGAAGCTGACGGACGAAATCCGGCCTGAGAAAATAGCTGTTGTCGGTTCCGGTCCTGCAGGACTGAGCTGTGCGTTTCAGCTTGCCCGCCGGGGTTACAAGGTGACGGTTTTCGAGGCTTTCAAGGAAACCGGCGGTATGCTCCGTTACGGTATTCCTCCTTACAGGCTGCCCCGAAACATTATCGATGCGGAAGTTGCAGCCATTGAAAGGATGGGTGTCGAGATAAGATGCAATACCGTTATCGGTAAAGACATCAGCCTGGATGAGCTCAAAGAAAAGTATGATGCAGTTTATCTTGCCATAGGAGCGCATAAAGGTATCAGGCTCGGGCTTGAAGGCGAGGATTCTCCGAATGTCATGACAGGTGCCGAATTCCTCAACCGGGTACATTCGGGCGAGAAGGTCGATGTGGGAGACCAGGTGGTGGTTATCGGCGGCGGTGATACCGCTATCGATGCGGCACGTGTATCCCTGAGACTGGGCGCAGATAAGGTAACGATCCTCTATCGCCGTACCCGCAACGAGATGCCTGCGATCGATCCTGAGATTGAGGAGGCGCTTGAAGAAAATGTCGATATCCAGTTCCTTACGGCTCCTATCGGAATTGTTTCCGAGAACGGCCGTGCAGTCGCTGTCAGATGTCAGCGGATGGAACTTGGCGAGCCTGACAAGAGCGGGCGCAGAAGACCGGTCGCGATCGAAGGATCGGAATTCGAGGTGCCGTGCACTATCCTCATTCCTTCTATCAGTCAGGAACCGGAATGGCTGGATGCCGAGCGCTATATCAGCGGAAGGGACTGGCTGAAGCCGAAAAAGGACTGGTCTCTCGAAGACGGTGTGTTTGCCGGAGGTGATGCGGTTAATCTCGGTCTGGTATGCGGCGCCATCGGTGACGGACGAAAGGCGGCGGAAAGCATCCATGCGAAGTTCACCGGTGAATTCCCGCCGTTAGAGGAGAAAAAAGTTATCAAGGCCAAGGAAATGCTTCTCGAGTTTTACGATGATGCCGAGCGAAGCGAAAGGGGGCACCTTGCTCCCGAGGTTCGCGTGAAAGACGGCCTTGAAACCGAAATCGACCAGGGTATCACCGAGGAGCAGTTTATCAGGGAGGCCCACCGCTGCATGAGTTGCGGGCTTTGTTTCGACTGCAGGCAGTGCGTTTCCTTCTGTCCGCATGAAACGATCCAGCGTTTCAAGAATAATCCTGTCGGTGAGGTGATGTACACCAAGTATTCCGAGTGTGAGGGTTGCCATCTCTGTCATCTGATCTGCCCGTGCGGGTATATCCAGATGGGTGGCGCCGACGGTCTTTAATGAAATGATGGGCATCTCTATTTATTAAACCCTCTCCTATCCGCTCAACGAAGCAATTGAAGCGCGGAACAAATAAAATAGAGGTGTCCTTAAAAGATGGAGGTATAAGGGCTTATGTTTGAAGATATAATCCCTCGGGTTGAGAAAGCTGTCGAACACTCCAGAAAGTGGGCTGAAAACGGCTGGAACATGGGGTTCGGCCCTAAAAATGTGGCGGTTACCTCTCTGGGAGAGGCTGAAGCGCTTCCTGTTTCGTTTATTTATCGTGAAGAATCGGTAAATTACTGGCGTCAGGTTCAACTGATGGGTAATGATGCCGCCGATTCAGGTGAAAAGGCGGTTGAAGCGTTGAAAAAGGGCGATGTCGATGCTGCAGAGAAAGCGATTTATCTGTCTGCCTATATCGAGAGACCTTACGAACAATATACCAGCGCATGGAAGTCTCTCTATGAAGCGGTAAAGGAAAAAATGGAGGAGTGCGCTTGAGCACTCCTCCATAAGTTTTTTTGGTGAATGAAATAATAGTATCTACGGTGAATATTGGAATTTTGCTCAAGGAAGGGCCTTATAACCATCAGGCTTCCGATACCGCTTACAAGTTTGCGGAGGCTGCCATCAAGAAAGGACACAAGGTCGATGCTGTATTCCTCTACAATGACGGTGTAACCAATGTTACCAAACATATGGACCCGCCCCAGGATGACAGGGATATCGCAAAACGCTGGAATGAGCTTGGCGAAAAGCACGGTGTAGAGGTTCTGGCTTGTATTGCCGCTTCGAAACGCCGGGGTATCAGCGACGAGGTCATTATCGAGAAAGGTGAAATTACCGGTCTCGGAACCCTGACCGATATTGCCATCCGCAATGACAGATTAGTAACTTTTGGAGACTAAACAGTATTCTCTACAATGGAAGACGTTAAAAAGATCATGCACGTGATGCGCAGGGCGCCTCACGGTTCTATTTATACCTATGAAGGTCTTGAGATGATCCTGATTATGGCGGCCTACGAGCAGGACCTTTCGGTTGTTTTCATCGGGGATGGTGTGTATGCAATCAAAGAAGGGCAGGATACCGCCGGAATAGGAATTAAAGGCTTTGCCAAGACATTCATGGCTCTCGATATGTATGATGTTGAAAAGCTTTATGTCGACAAGGAATCGCTTGAAGAGCGTGGACTGACGGAAGATGATCTGCTTGTGGATGTCGAGGTTCTCTCATCCGGAGAAATCGGTAAGCTCATGAACGAACAGGATGTTGTCGTTCCTCATTAAACGTTAATTTTTCAGCATCACAAGATTTGCCAAAGAATGTTACATACCATCAATAAATCTCCATTTGAAAGCAGCACGCTGGAGACATGTATCAGGTTTCTCCAGCCGGGAGATCCTCTCCTGTTTATTGAAGACGGCGTCTACACCGTCCAGGCCGGGAACAAGTTTTCGGATATTGTCAACAGTACCTTGAAAAACAATCCTGTTTATGCATTGCAGCCTGATCTCGAGGCGAGAGGCATCTCTTCGACGACTGAAGGTGTCAAGAGTGTCGACTACGAAGGTTTTGTCGAGCTTGTCGAAGAGCATCAGGTCAACAGCTGGCTCTGATCGATAGACGTTGTTTTATGAATAGTGAATGCCTCAGGCTGATCAGGGAAAACAAGGCGCATATTCTTGACCGTTGGCAGGCGATCGTGCTTGCTATTTTCCCTGAAAAAATGCATACTTCTACTCCACTGGCACAAGCATTATCAGAAGTATTGGAGGACTTACTGGATGCAATCGATGGACCTCCTGAAAAACATCATGAGGCATTGAACAAGGTAATCCGTATCCTTGCGGTTCAGGATTTTCCGCCGTCAAGGACAATGTCCCTTTTTTTTGAACTGAAATCGATACTGCGAGAAATTGCTCCCGGAGATGTAAAACAGAAGCATTGGGATGAGCTTCAGACCGGTATAGAGCATCTCACACTCGAAGCATTTGACAGTTACATGGCACACCGCGAAAAAATCTATCAGCTAAAAGTCGAAGAAAGCACACGGCAGACATTCATGATGTCAAGGAGGACCAAAACATGAAAAAAGCTGTATTGCCTTTTGTACTGGTTTTGCTTTTAGCGCTTGTTCCCTACGTAGCAGTACAGTTTGCCGGACTTGATTTCCTGTTCGGTATGATCATACCCTACATTGCAATCGTGGTTTTT
>JAKSDB010000132.1 GCA_022360415.1 Chlorobiales bacterium | reverse complement strand
GGGAGCGTAGCTATGTCAAGCATCTTTCCGAGGAGGAGAAGATGAGACAGTTTCTTGAACTGTTTGAGCTTGGAATGTCATGTGATTCCGCAACGATTGAAAGGGCACATCGCGAGCATCTTGAACAGCTTGTTCGAATTTCCAGAGCCTTGCAGGAAGGAAGCAATGAAGGCTGAGGCGGAAAAAGCGTCGTGAGAGGGGGGAAAGAACTGAAGAATAATGTAAGGTTATAAAAAAAGCAGGGGCAGTTATTTCAGCGGCCCCTGCTTTTTTTGTTCGCGGTCTCATTGTCAGGTTGTTTTATTCACACCTTGACATCCCTCTGCAACATTTTGGTATAGGTAATTGCAACTGTTCTGTAAACAAAATGTGCGAGTTTCGAGTACGGCACGTAGATGATGATGTAAAAGACAAACACAAGATGAAGGAAGTACGTCAGGTATGCGATAACCGGCGGGAAATTCATCACTCTGAACATCTGTGAAAGCATACCTGTAGCACCGACCAGCAGCACTACCCCTGCAAACACCCAGTCAAACGATGAGGTCACGGTTTCAACGCCCCGCTCTTTCAACCGGTTGGCAATCACCAGACTTCCGCCGACAAGAAGCGCGACTGAGCTGACATTGGCCAGGAGCTTGAAAGCTGCTTTTACGATCCAGGCCATGGTTTCAGACCCGCCGAACAGCGCAAGGATATCGGGATCGTCCACCGGGTAAGGCGATTCCCACTTGAATCCGTAAAGAAACAAAATAGCACAGAGCGTCGTAATAAAGAGGCCGATAAACCCGTAAAATACAAGCATGTGCGCGATGGAACGGTCCTGGTTTTCGTCGCACTTCTTGAATTTCGAATGGGTCATGATCTCCTTGAGCGTCTCGATAAAGCTCGGCAGGAAACCTGCTTTGGGCTTCACTTGAGAACTTTCGCCGAGGTTTTTCCAGAACCTTGTGATGCTGATCCCAAACATAAGTACGGCAAGGCCGGAAAGCGGAACGAATATCTGGTCGATATAGTGTACCGGGAAAAACTTGGAGAAAACAACCTCGCCTTCAGGAATGTATAAATGTCCTGTTACCCCAAGGACGATTAAAAAGAACACCACAGGTATGGCAAGCGCCTGCCAGATATTTTTCGGGTCTCCGGCGATCTTTCCCATGAATTTCGGGAACGCGTTTTCCTGAATAACGCTTTTTCTGAGAATAGACAATACATCGCCCGGTTTTGCTCCCCTTGGACAGTATTTCGAGCAGTCATTGCAGTTATGGCAGAGCCATATATCGGCGCTTTTGACAAGCTCGTCCTTCAATCCCCACTGCGCCATAACCATCTCTTTTCTGGGAAAGGGCTTGTCGTCGGGGGACAATGGACAGATAACGGAGCAGGTCGCACACTGATAACATTTCTTCATTGTATCGGCACCGGCCTCTTTCAGTTCCCTGACAAACTTTACATCCGGTGTAAATACAGTCTTTTCAGCCATATATTACCTCCACATTTAACAGCTGTAGAACCAGGACAACAGTTTACGGAAGCTTCATTCAGTTCCTTTCACCGTTATCCGCAGTTACTATTATTAGAATCCCTTGTACGGATTTTCACCAATATCGTCGATCTTTTTGGTGAAATCTTCAATTATCGCAGGCAGCCTTTCCCATTCGCTGATAGAAAGCTGAACCTGCTCGACCCTTTCGGCCTCGAGCATAAGACGATCGAGCGTTTCCTGGACCTTGCCAAGTCTTTCGTTTGCCATCTGGCTTCCCTTGACGTAATGGCACTGGTAATCGTCCCCGTACTTGCAGCCGAGAAGCAGAATGCCGTCAATGCCTTTTGAAAGCGCGTCGGCGATCCATACGAGGTTCAATCCCCCGAGGCACCGCAACGGTATCAATCTGATATTGGGATTGAGGTTCATCCTGTTCAGTCCCATCATGTCAAAAGCCGGATACGCATCGTTTTCACAGACGAACCCGAGAATGAAGGTTCCTTCATCGGGGACTTCTATGGCCTTGAGCACGGACGAAATCATATCGACACTGTAATCCTTGAAAGCGATTACCCTTTGCGGACACGCTCCCATGCAAACTCCGCAGCGGCGGCAGCGCGACGGAAACTCAAGCGGTGTACCGTCATCTGTTTCGTCATACGCGCCAAACGGACACTCGACCGTACACCTTCTGCACTGCGTACAGCTTTCCATCCTGATTTCCGGATAGGTTCGATCCCATGTTCTGGGATGCACGGCACGTCCCTCTGCGGTAAGCGCAAGGCACTGAATGGCTTTCAGGGCTGCACCGGTTGCATCTGCAGTAGACTGAACGGCATCCATGGGGTGCCGCACCGCTCCTGCGGAATAAATACCGGTTCGCCTCGTTTCGTAAGGGAAGCAAATGAAGTGCGAATCAGGGAAGCCCCATTTGAGGTGAGGCATTTCCGGCCCCTGGCGATACTTGAGATTGAGAATAAGGCTTTCCGGTTCGAGTGCCTCGATCTCGCCGTCCTCCGTTTCTTTC
>JAKSDB010000365.1 GCA_022360415.1 Chlorobiales bacterium | reverse complement strand
CTTTGTTTCCCTGGCTCACAGGCAGTGTTTTCAAACGTACGACCGATCCTTTCTTTCCGCGGATCAGCTTGACAACATCGTTTATTCTCCACCCCACAATATCAACGATTTCACCCTTCGTGTCCTGACCGACACCGATGATCCTGTCCCCCTTCTTGAGCATCTCTCCTTTGAAAGCAGGCCCTCCGGGAATAATCTCGTTTACAACCGTATACTCGTTCTCGGTCTGAAGTTTTGCGCCTATCCCTTCAAGAGAGCGGCTCATATCAATCTGAAAGTTCTGATAATCAAGAGGAGAAAAATAGTTGGTATGAGGATCAAACGATGTGGTCAACGCATAGTTAAATGCGCGGAAAGCATCTTCTTCGCTTTGCTGCTCAAGCAGGGAAAGACGGTTCCTGTATCTCTTCAAAAGCACCTCCCGGGGACTTTCATCGGGCTCTTCACCCGAAAACCTGAGATTAAGGAGCTGGTATTTCGCCTCCTTCCTCCATTGATCTTGAAGCTCTGCCTCCTCGACTGGCCAGGGCGCTTCTTTTCTTTTCAGGACAAAGGTCTCATTTACGCTGAAGTCGAAACGGGCGGTATCGAGCAGATCGATCATGAAACGCATTTTCTTTTTGGCCTGTTTCAGGAACATGTTATATACCCTGAACCCTGCATCGGCTCTCCCTGCCAGAAACTCGTCATCAATGATACTCCCGATCTCCTTCTTAAATGAATCGACCTGAGACGAGACAAAGTACGTCCGTGTTTCGTCAAGCTGATCGAGAAATCGTGAGAGAACCTCCTGAGAGAGAGAATCATTAACGGAAACTCTCCGGAAATGATACTGCATGAGGTAACGGCTTAGATACCTTTCCGCCTCTTCCTGAACAGGCGTGGGTTTGAAAAAAATATCCGCAGGGGGAATCGATGCTGTTTTCGACAGCGCCGCGGTAAACAGGGCCGCTGAAGAAATCAGAACAGCAACGATTACAACTGTATATTTTTCAACTCGTCTCAACATCTGTAATTTTTGCCGGCATTGTGCTGGAAACACATCCTTGAATGAGAATGCAAATATATTATATTTGTTCTATCCTGAAAGGCACTGAGAAACAAACTAACTCACACTCATCGCTAACTAATTATAATCATGACCTTTCTGAAGGTCGCATGATAAATATGTATCTCTGAGTATCTCACCGTTTCGCTGTTTTTTGTATCATATTTGTAACATGAGTCAACAACAGCAAAACCATGAATGTAAAACTAAGAAAGCGGCTTATTAGTGCCGGAAAACGCTATTCTCTTCAGCTCGACTTCTCCCCTCCTATCCCCGACCCGGTGAAAAACAAAAAAGTACGCTTCTACACATTGGGCCTCTATCTCCACGCCAAGCCAAAAACCTCCATTGAGCGGAAAGAGAACCGCGAAAAGCATGCCTTGGCAGAATCGGTCAAATCCCGGATATATCTATGGTACTTAAGGGAGACCATTCTTTCATGAATGGCAAAGGCCAAGATAACGATCTGCTGGAATATATCGATTCGAAACGTAAGCTGCGAAAAGGACATGTTGCAGTTGTCTGGTTCACCGTCCAGAATGCTTTGAAACAATATGTCGGCCAAAGGCCTCTCCCCTTTTCTTCGATTGACATGGACTTTCTTGAGAGCTACAAGTCCGACTCTCACGACATATATGCGGACCGACACAAAGCGCAATGAGCCGAAGGGGCGACGCTTGCGCGGGCAACTCAGGCAAGGCTGCATGCAAAAAAGCTTTTTGCACATCGTCCGGTATCGCCTCGGTGGTAAGCGGAGCGGAGCCATGCGCCCGGCTCCTGGCGTGAGCGTACGAGCTGTCGGGCGGAGCGAAGCGGGAACGTTATGCTTGCTTTTTACGGCAGATATGGCGAAATTGTGAAGAGATGTCGAGGAAAGATAAAGATTAATTAGTGAAAAAATTATGCGGTTACCGCATAAGAAGTATGGGGGATATCTATTCTTTTAGGATTGCATGAAATTCTGTAGTGCAGATAATAAATAATGTTGCAGGCGTGTGCAGCGCGCCTGCAACGGCCACAATCGGGGAGGCAGCAACATGCCTGGTTTTGATGACTTTCTCAGAAAGGCTGCTCAAATCGCCAAGGAAGAGGGTGCCTTTGAAAAGGACGACAGAAAACGCGACCTACTACCGAGTCCAGGTAAGGTGAAAAGGCAAATCGAGAATTTGTCTCGGGCGGCGGAGCGTCTAAAAAACAAAACCGGCGTGGATGTAACCGGTTTAGCCCACAACCGTACTTCAGAGGCCTCGCAACGGCCTACGTCGCCGCCTGCACCCCTTACGGAAGGAAATGCAGTTGAAGAAACAGCGCATCCACAATTGCGAGGTGACGGGCCACAGGACGCCGCAATAGACACAGATGATATTATTCAAGAACAAATCGATGTTTTGGAGACATGGATTCTCGACAACAGCCGTCTGGCTAAACGAGACTTCGCGCGCTTCTGGGCACTAAAAATTCCTGCAATATTTGCATCCGTGAGTGTTGCAGCGTTCCAATCACTTGGCTACGGCAGTGTCGTCATCGTCCTCGGCGTCGTCACAGCGTTCTGTGTTGGGATTGATGCTCTGTTTCCAGGTGGGCGGCTTCATAACGTTCACAAGCGTGCGGCGAACGAGGCACGCAGACTGCAACACGATGCTATAGGAAAATGGCGGCAGGCACAATTGGATAACACCACACCAAAGGAGGAGGCTACCGCGAAGATCCTTGATTTCATCCAACGTGAGCGAACACGGATTGACAAATATGTCACGGACGCTGAGACAAGTCTAGGAGTTACGGACCGATAGACTGCCGATCCCCCCCATACAGGGTGTAACAAGATCGTTCGCTCGTATGCGACTGAACTCAGCGTTATAAGGTCTGAAGGTCGCCGAAGTCATTACAAAGAATACCCCTCTCCTGCCCTTTTTCACCCCAAAAGAATCTTTCCTATATTTTACCATATTTATCAACTCACTTACCTCCACACGGGAAAGAAGGGCCAAGACAATTACAAGTGCTCTAAGACAAGAGTGAACAAGATACTCCGTCACATAGGCGAAGGGCTGTTCAAGAAAGATGCATGCCTTCTGGCTGGCATATCGAGGGAGACGTTTTACCAGTGGATCAAGGAAGGAAAGCAGCATGCGAAGGACGGGAAGGAATCCCTCGAGCGTGAACAGCACAAAGGGGCTGTAACCGGCGTACCCGCCGGGTTTCTGCCCCGATCGTCCGGAGCAAGAGGGGCGTATAGCGGTAAAGGAGCAAGACGAACAAACAGGAGGGCACTGAGCGGAGCGGGTGCTATTCAGTTTGTTTATACCTATTATTGAAAAAATCCGACATAAGCCTTTCTCCTTCCACAGCTTTTTCTATTATACGCTTCACTAAAACAAAAAAAACAAAATACCCCAACATAAAAATCAAATAAACATATAAAGAAGCAAAACTTATATCAACATATTTAAAAAAATCAAGAATAATTAATACAAAAAACACAGAAGGATATAATAATGCAATAATACCATTGTTAAACTTTTCATAGAAAAAGATATTTTTACGAGTTTTTGCTCTAACAAAACGCACAAAAAAGCCAAAAGAAATAATAGCAACAATCATTAATAAAACATCCATCTGTATATCTACTGTAATCAGATCAAAAACTTGGAATTCGATTGCTTGCTGAACACCATATAATAAAATCGATAAAAAGCCTATCACATGAGAAAAATAAAAATCTATTTTAGCTGGCAATGATTCTCTTCTATAATCGTCACAATGATGCCATTCAATTGTGATCTTAAACATGAAATATAAAACAAGAACAACCAAGACAAGCGGAAATGCGTCGGGACTTTTTAAACTAATATTATAATTCTCTAAGGGTTTCCCTGTCACCGTAATCCCGATAAGCTCCCATGCCAACAATAATGCACTAACACCAGCATAAGCCCTGTGAGACTTGTAGTAAGGCTCTGAAAGAAAAGGCAAATTATCCTGGGATGTTTTTTCTTTATCCTCCATTAAGCACTAATTGATTTATTTATCAAGTCATCTTATGGCCGACACACCTTGCATGGCACATACCCTGCCCGGATCGCCGCTTCTCTGCTCTCGAATTCAGCAACGCAGTTCTTGCAGTTGTAATCTTGAAAAGCAGAACCGTTTATTCGGTATTACTGGTTAAATAATGGGGCTTCGTTTTGTTTGAGATATTTTGAAATCCTGCGCTTTTGATCTTTTATCTTCTCCATTAATTCTGTTGCAATTGTATTTTCAGCTTTTACCCCATTAAGAACTTCTTTTGACCATTCGGAAGAAACCTCATCTGCAAGCTCACACAATTCGAAATGAGCATAGTGATGTAAATCACGAAGCTTACCGGGACGTACAACCCCATCAATAACAACTAACACACTTGCAATCGATGCCAAAATTGTACTAATCAATGATATATCAAAGTGTGATGTAATACCAGAACTTGCAGCAATCAGTGTGGCAGGAAGCTTGAGAGCCCAAAATTTTAATTCATCCCTTCTTGATTCTTTTTTATTGTCATCTGCCCAATGATAAATCTTCCTGAGTTCTCGTTTAAGTGCATCAGGCATATCTTTGTTTTCACTGCTAAAATCCGGCGGCGGAGGCGCTGCCGGCATGAACAACGTTGAGCCTATTATTAGCATAGATGATCTCCTTTTGTGTCATGTTTATACTATCTCAAAAATATCTTTCTCTCCCATACGGATTCGAATCCACTTCATCACCTATCAAGTCATCATCCGAATAACTATCAAGGTAGTTTGGCGCGCTGTCATTATCATAATTCCTCGACCTCGGATTCATGAGTTCTGAACTTGATTGCGACGGTCCATAGTTATTCGACTTGAACCTGTCCGGTGAGGATCTGATGTGTAACTGTACGTAAGTCCCGTCACTCCTGAAATAACCCTCTTCCTATACACCAATACTACACTCAAGAAATTTTTTTTCCAAAAAAGTCACATCTATAATTTTTTATTATTTGAAACATATTGGTTAACAGGTAAACCTTTCATGAAATTAAACTATCTCTTCTCTTTCCCCTTCGGGCTGTTCTGCAACATGCTCACCTCTGCAACTCTATACGCTTTGAAGGCAAAGAAGACGGCGGTGCGATCCAGACAGAGTTCCAGCCCCTCAACACACTGCTTGCCGAAAAGGCTGCTGGGCTACAGATGGCTGAGTAACGTTTGCTCCGAATCTTCTGCAAGTGGATCGGAAAAGATCCGGATAGGCTGCGGGTCATCATCAGCTATCCGCAGAAATTCGAGCTGCGCGACCGGGAAAGCGATTTGCGCGCGTGATAGAGCAGGCGAAGCGGTTGAAGGTGAAAAGCGAGGTTTACCAGAAGGAGCTCGACAAGATGGTAACGAAGAATCACCCTGGAGGATGATACCTATCTCGAAAAGATTAACAAGGAGGTGAACAAGGCGGAGTATGACGTTGAGAATGAAGAGGATGTGAGCGGTATGCGGGTGGAGAGACTGAATAGGTGAATATGCTTGATATTTACGGCATATATGGCGAAATTGGGCAATAAACTTGAAAAAGATACGCCCTTACTGCAAACACTAAAACTTAAGTTAGATGTCCGTTGAGTTGTTGTTGCTAACGCTATGGGGAGGAATCCTCTCTCTTGCAGGCCAATGGATTTCTCAGATCATAAAAAAACTACTAAGAAAAGGAGAAGAGGAAACCATCCAGGATCGAGTTAATCGCTTGACAAAATCTTTGGAGGAATCAGTTTCTCTGATTGGAAATATAGAAACTGAGATCAAAGCGAGATCGAAACTCGCCAAGCAACTAGAGGAGGATATCAATCGATATAACAAGCTTGTAGAACTCAAAAAACCAGAGGTAGATGCTATCACACAACTGCTTCGTGGAGAACTTGCCCGTGAAGGACGCTCGACGTTCTGGAAAGGTGTTACCATCAATTTTCTGTTTTTTGTTTTGGGTGCTGGGGCTACCCTATTCATAAACATGATGATGAATTGAGCACAGACAGACAACGCTTTCTCTCTTCCCCCTACACCCTTACCACGCTATTAGCATCCTGCCAATGGTTCAACTGTAAGCCTAAGCAACCCTGAACTTTAGCGCTCGTTCACGGCACCAATCCCGTCCTGTCGGATCCGGCTCTTTGACTTCATGAGGAAACCAGCTCACCTTTTAGGGGTAAGGTTCGTGCATCAGCGCGATCTTTGCTCCCGGTCTATCGTAGCAAGATGAACAATCAATCAGGCACTGAGCGGAAGCGGAGGTCGCACCCTGCCCCGGAGCAGCTGCGAGCATGCAGCTTATGTCAGCGAGCGGTGCGGAGGGAGTGGGCGCGGAATGAGACGGAGGGAGGCTTTCAAGATGAATTAAATTTCCTATATTCACATGGATTTAGATAGTAGGCTTTCAAAAGAAATGTTACATATTTGTCACACACAAGAACATCATAAGCTGTAACATCAATTTATTATATGACTTATGAAAGCACCACAAATATATTTATGACCACATTATCCCGGTTACATCACTTTTTTCAGCGATCCAAACATTTAATCCAACCACAAGAGAACTCCTGATGCAGAATCAACCCATCAGCTATAAAGAGCTGGGACTTGTCAACAGCAGAGACCTTTTTGCAAAAGCCGTAAAAGGCGGTTACGCAATCCCTGCATACAACTTCAATAACCTCGAACAGTTACAGGCGATAATCATGGCCTGCGTAGAAACAAAATCACCCGTTATACTCCAGGTTTCAAAAGGAGCCCGCAAGTATGCAAACCAGACACTCCTCCGTAACCTTGCCAAAGGTGCTGTCGAATACGCTGAGGAACTGGGTACCCAAATCCCAATTGTACTCCACCTGGACCACGGTGACAGCTTCGAGCTTTGCAAAGACTGTATCGACACGGGTTTTTCTTCGGTCATGATCGATGGCTCACATCTGAGCTACGATGAAAACGTTGCCCTGACCAGAAAAGTTGTAGAGTACGCTCATGAGCACGATGTAACCGTCGAAGGCGAACTCGGTGTCCTTGCCGGTATAGAGGATGAAGTATCTGCTGAAACTCATACCTATACACAACCGGAAGAGGTTGAAGACTTTGTCAGTAAAACCGGTGTAGACAGCCTCGCAATCTCTATTGGAACATCACACGGAGCTTTTAAGTTCAAACCCGGCGAAGATCCGAAAATACGACTTGATATCCTTGAGGAGATTGAAAAACGAATTCCAGGATTCCCTATCGTTCTCCACGGCTCATCCTCGGTACCGCAGGACCTGGTCGCAACGATAAACGCTCATGGCGGAAAGCTGAAAGACGCGATAGGCATCAGTGAAGAACAGCTTCGGGAAGCGGCAAAATCCGCCGTCTGCAAGATAAATATCGATTCTGACGGACGTCTTGCGATGACTGCGGCGGTACGCAAGGTACTGGACGAAAAACCCGAAGAGTTCGACCCGAGAAAGTATCTCGGCCCGGCGAGAGACTCGCTCAAGGAGCTCTACAAGCACAAGATTGTTCATGTGCTGGGGTCAGACAACAAAGCATAAGGATGCCTCTATAAATTTATTACGCGTAATGATTACTTCGTTGGTCCCGACCTGTCGGGATCGTAATAAAAAATGTCTTGTACTTCGGGTTTCGCTATTGATATAGGTATCGAAAAGCGGGCAGACACGCAGGTCTGCCCCTACATTTTTCAAGAAGTCCTGCTGCCTTCATGCTATCGAGCCACCCTGCTCTCTGGCCATCAAGCTATTGAGCAAGCCATTTCCAGGCAGCGTAGCTCATTACGCCCATACCCGTACTGATCGCTGCTTCACCGGGATTGAACAGAGGTGAGTGGAGAGTGTTGCCTCTTTCAATGTTTTTTCCGCTGGTACCGAGCTGGATGAAAGAGCCAGGGCAATGCTGCAGATAGTAGGAAAAGTCTTCCGCCGTCATAAGCAGTTCACACTCCTCGACATTGTTCTCTCCGAGATACTCAATTGAGGTCATGCGGAGCCTGCGGGTTGTAGCGGGATCGTTGACCAGTACCGGATAACCGTGCACGATCTCGAGCTCGGCATCCACACCCAAACCTCTGGCGGTATGCTCGACGGTCTGTCTGAGACGTTTGTGCATAGTGCCGCGCAGTTCCTCGTTCATCGTGCGAAGCGTTCCCGACATTGATACTGTGCCTGGAATGATATTGGTCGCGTTTCCCCCTTTTATGGAACTGATCGATACAACTGCCGGTTCGTAGGGCGACGCAACCCTGCTGACAAGATGCTGCAAAGAAGTGATGATGTGCGCGGCCGCAAGCACAGGATCGGCAGCCTTGTGGGGTGCTGACGCATGGCCCCCTTCTCCCTGAACAGTGATGTACAGCTCATCTGCCGCAGCCATCAGGCTGCCCTCCCTGATTGCCACCTTTCCTGTCTCGAGGTAAGGAAAACAATGCAGGCCGAAGATTGCCGACGGCTGATAGAAGTTGAAAAGACCTGCCTCGATGAGAGGTTTGGCCCCCCCGGGGGCTTTTTCTTCCGCCGGCTGAAAAATAAAGAGCACGTCCCCCGCCAGTTCATGCTTTATCTCCGCCAGGATAGCGGCTGCCCCAAGAATAATAGCGGTATGCATGTCATGTCCACAGGCATGCATGATTCCTTTTTCAACCGAACAGAACCCATGACTGTTTTCTTCCTGAAGAGGAAGCGCGTCGATATCCGCCCGGAGAGCAACAAGTCCGGCGTCGGATTTTCGGCCATTACCCTCAAGGAGCGCGACCACACCTGTTTCGAGAAAATCATGCTCTATCTTCAAACCAAGCTTCAGAAGATAATCACGAATCAGGGCGGTTGTGCGAAATTCCTGAAAAGAAAGTTCCGGGTGACGATGAATTTCACGACGTATTTCTACAATCTCGGGATATAGCTCGTCTACCCTGCTTTTGATCTTTTCAACAACCGGAGGGGAATTTTCAGACATAAACCAACGAGAAGGATTACGAAAAACAGCCTGCCCCCGCGGGGCAGGCAAAACATTGCTACATGTCGATGTAGCGCATGAATTCGAGGGCCTTTTCACGAAGTTCATCCACTCCTCCACCTTCGGAAGACCTCGCATAACGGATAAGGTAACCGTATTTTTCAAGGTTGGTCACAAGGCGATAGATATCCTGACACTGTATCCTGAAAGTCATAACCATCGACTGCGCACCCGGGTCCGGCTCAGTAATGCCGAAACTGAGTACCATCGCGTCATTTTTTTCTATGACACTGATTATTTCAGAGACTTTCACACCGAGAGCCGGGGCCTCGAGTTCAAGGGTGGCTCCTTGTTCGGAAAAATGATACAAAAAACCGATCTGCTCGAGGATACCGGACTTTGTTATAACCCCCTCATACCCTCCGCTCCCGGAAGTAACCGCAAGAATGTCGGGAGAGGTATTGCTCAACTTCTCATAGATATCGAGAATATGCTCGTCAGGACAAACCTGCTCAGGATTCTCCAGAGCCATGTGTTCAAGCCGTAACCCCGTTTCATCCGCCCCCTCTTCATCCAGGGCCAGACGAAGATCGTCGATGGAAACAACAGCAAGAAGCTTTCCTTCTTTCATCACCGGCGCCTCACGCAGCCCTTGTTCGTGCAGTTGAACAAGAGCATCCCTCGCAGTTTCAGAAACCTGAAAAACAGGGTAATCCGGCTCTATGTATTTCTGTACAAAGCTCATCATCAATAAAAGTCAAAAGTAAAAAGTCAAAACTCAAAAAAGGTTTCAACCTTCCTTGTTGATATCCATCCCTATTCTCCATCACCTGTTATTTCAGCACTACAAACAATCTCCTTTACAGTAAAATTCCTACGGTTCGATTTTTGCCACACGGCGCTCATGACGCCCCCCTTCAAACTCAGCAGCGAACCAGTTTTCAAGGCTTTTCTCAATTGCCCCGGGGTCGCTGTAACGTGCAGGAAAGCAGAGTACATTGGCATTGTTGTGCTGTCTCGCAAGGCTTGCAATTTCCGGATTGAAAGCCAGTGCAGCACGAATTCCCCTGACCTTGTTGGCAACGATCGATACACCTACCCCGGTGCCGCAAAGCAAAACGCCCTGATCGGATTGGCCGCTTGCAACAGATTCCGCTACCTTGCGGGCATAATCCGGATAATCCACTGAATCATTTGAGTACGTCCCCATGTCTTCCACTTCATGGCCATTCGATTCAAGCCAGGAATAAACGGTTTTCTTTAACTCATAACCTGCGTGGTCGCTTCCAATAGCTAATTTCATAACCCGTTGACTTTGAATTTACTGATTGATTTTTTTTTCGACGCCTGGTTCAGAAAAATGTTCTGGCTGTTCACCTCGGGCTCGTCGTTTGTCACCCTTGAGTAGCTTCCATCGGCACTCATTTCCCATGCTTTTATATTATCACCGAGAATAAGCTCCAGCTCGGATTTGGCAACCTCTATCAAATCCTTGTCCATGATGGGAAACAGCGCCTCTACCCGGTGGTCGAGGTTTCTGGGCATGAGATCGGCGCTTCCGAGATAAAGCTCGTCCATGCCGCCGTTCCGAAAATAATAAGCCCTGCTGTGTTCTAAAAATCTTCCGATTACACTGATGACACGAATATGCTCGCTGATTCCTTTTATGCCGGGAACCAGGCAGCATATCCCGCGGATTATCAGATCAATGGAAACACCTTCGCAGGAGGCCCTGTAAAGCGCTTTGATGGTTTTCCTGTCTACCAGGGCGTTCATTTTCATAATTATCCGCCCGTTCCCTTCTTTTTTGTGCCACTCTATTTCGCGGTCAATCATTTCGATTATTTTCTCGCGGGTATTGACCGGAGAAACAATCAGCTTTCGATAGGTTGTATGTTTCGAGTATCCGGTCAAAGCATTGAACAGTTCAGACACATCGTTTGCAAGCAGATCGTTTGTGGTCAGGTAACTGTAGTCGGTATAAATTTTTGCCGTAACAGGATTATAGTTACCGGTACCGAGATGCAAATACCGCTTCAGCTTGTCATGCTCCTTGCGAACAACCAGCGTCAGCTTCGCGTGTGTTTTAAGACCGACAAGTCCATACACCACGTGTGCGCCGACATCTTCAAGCGCCCGTGCCCAGCCGATATTGTTTTCTTCGTCGAAACGCGCCTTCAGTTCAACAAGAACCGCAACCTGTTTGCCCTGCTCTACAGCGTTCATAAGCGCCTTCACTACCGGAGAATTGCTGCCTACACGGTAAAGGGTCTGCTTGATGGAAAGCACATGTGGATCATTTGCCGCCTGGTTGACAAGATCGACAATGGGCTGAAAAGAGTCGTAGGGATGGTACAAAAGTTGATCCCCCTGACGTATCGCGCTGAAGACATCGCCTCCCACCTTCTCTTCGATAGGATTGTGAGGAGCAAAAGGCTCGTCCTTGAGCTCCGGCTCCTCGATGCTCATCATCTCCATGAGGTCGCTCGCTCCAAGGGCACCGGATATCTCATAAAGGCTTTCAGGATTGACTTCGAGGTTTTTTATCAGAATCTTCCTCACTGATTGCGGCATGGTCGGCATTACATCGAGGCGAACAACTTTGCCGTACCTCCTGGAACGTATCCCTTTTTCAATGGTTTCCAGCAGATCACCCGCCTCGTCTTCCTCGATCTCAATGTCGGCGTCCCGGATCACCCTGAACGGATAACTCTGTACAACCCTCATGTGTGGAAACAAATGCTTCAGATTGTTTTGAATCAGGTCCTCCAGCCATAAAAGCCTTATTTTCTCGTCTCCGAAATCAAGCCCTTCGATAGTATCGAGGCGAAGCAGTCTCGGCAGAATACTCGGTACCTTGACCCTCGCAAACTTGAGGGCCTGGGTCTCAAGGTCTTCCAGCTCCACGGCAAGGTTGAGGGAAAGGTTCGATACAAACGGAAAAGGGTGACCGGGGTCGACCGCAAGAGGGGTGAGTACGGGAAATATTTCATTCCTGAAATGTCTCTGCAGGCTTTCTTTCTGTGGCTCCTCGAGTCTTTGGTATTCAACAAAATCGATCCCGTTTCTGCTCAGCTCAGGACAGATGTCATTATAAAAACAGTCGTTTCTCTGACGAAACTGTTCAAGCACTTTCTCACGGATTCTCTCTATCTGCTCCTGGGGAGTAAGGCCGTCGATCGAGCG
>JAKSDB010000109.1 GCA_022360415.1 Chlorobiales bacterium | reverse complement strand
GGAACAAGGAAGATGAACCGGATATTGTTCTTACCCAGTCGGCTGCAATTGTCGCTGACATGGCCGATCTTGCGCAGAGCCGTCTTACGGGAGGAGGAGCCGCTTCATGGCAGGCAAACGGGAAGTAACAAATTGACATGGTCAGGCTCCCGGAGTTTCCCCTTTACATTTTCAGCTTTTCCCTTGCTGCTCGTATCTGTTCATCCACTGATGCAAACGAAGTGCTTCCATGAGATTGCTTGGCGTTGACACTTGCTTCAGGTTTAAGCGCATCGTACACGTCTTTGTCGAACAGTTCGGAGAAGTTTTTATAGGTTTCAAGAGGGATGTCGGGCAGCGGGGTTGCCGACTCGATTGCGTGGCTTACGATTTTTCCCGTTATCCTGTGCGCTTCGCGGAATGGCAGGTCTTTTTTTACAAGATATTCCGCTATCTCCGTTGCAAGGCTCAAATCTTCCCCGGTCAGTTTTGCAAGCCTCTCCTCATTGATTTTTGTATGCGCAAGCATTTTCGTGAAGATTCTCACGCTTGAAGTCGTTGTTTTGGCAGCGTCGAACAGTGGAGGTTTATCTTCCTGCATATCGCGGTTATAGGAAAGAGGAAGGCCTTTCATGACGGTCAGAACGGATAGAAGGTCTCCATATACCCGTCCTGTTTTACTCCTCACCAGTTCGGCAATGTCCGCGTTTTTTTTCTGGGGCATGATCGATGAACCGGTTGAGAAGGCGTCGCTGATTTCAAGGTAATTGAATTCCTGACTGCTCCAGAGTATCAGGTCCTCGCAAAACCTCGACAGGTGCATCATGATGATTGAACAGGTCGAGATGAACTCGATGATGATGTCTCGGTCGCTGACGGCATCGATACTGTTTTGAAACAGCGCTCCGAAATCAAGCAGCTCCATGCTTCTTTTCGCATTCAAAGGCAGAGTGCTTCCTGCGAAAGCAGCTGCGCCGAGAGGTGATGTGTCCACGCGCTTGTAAAGATCGTCAAGGCGTTCTGTGTCACGTTGAAACATATTGAAATAGGCGAGATAGTAATGTCCCGCAGAGACCGGCTGAGCACGCTGAAGATGTGTATAACCGAAAATGATCGTGTGGCGGTAGGTTTCGGCTTTCTCTACAAGCAGATGCTTCAGTGCCTTGAGTGCGCTGCCGAGCTCATTGACGACGCGTTTCATGTACAGTCTCGTATCGGTTGCGACCTGATCGTTCCTGCTTCTTCCCGAGTGCATTTTTCCTGCAATAGGGCCGATCTTTTCTTTTAAGCGGTTTTCTATTACGGTGTGTATATCTTCATCCTCCCAGTCAGGCACAAGTGCGCCCGAACTTATCTCCTGCTCGATCTCTTCAAGTCCCTCGATAATCAGTCTTGCTTCCTCTACCGGTATGATGGCTTCTTCGGAAAGCATCGTTACATGTGCGATTGATCCCCTGATGTCTTCCTGGTAAAGCACCTTGTCGACATCAACCGAAGACGAGAAAAGCAGAGCTTCCCGGTCAAAGGGTTCAGAGAACCGGCTTTGCCATAACAGTTCTTTTTCTTTGCTTTTATCGGTGTTCATTTGCTGCAGGGTCGGTTTCGAGAAGAGTATCAGCAGGAAGATAAGAAATATTGCGTGGCCCGGAAAGCCTGTGTGTGCTCGCGTTTTTGTTTCTATGGTTATTTCAAATCCTATAAAAAAGCCGCCGGATTCTTTAAAAAAAGGAATCCGGCGGCTTTTAGAATGAAGGTTTGCAGACTTACTTTTTCAGGTACTGGAAGCTCGGATCAGGTCTTCCGACGAAACATGAACGGGTAAAGCCGTACTTCTTAATGATGGCGTATGCTTTTTCAGCTTCGGCTTTCTTGTTTCCGAAGTCAAACATCCAGTGGTTGCCATCGACAATTTTCCAGCGTCCGCCAATCTGTTTTACCTGGATAGTGTTGGGGTTGAAGCTTATACAATCTTCTCCCGGCATACCGCCTTTGGGTGCACCGCCCGGGGTCAGCATGTACTGGAACGAAGGATCGGGCCGGCCGACGAAACAGGATCTGTTCATTCCGTAGTGTTTGATGATTTGCAGTGCCCTGTAGGCTTCGGCTTTCTTGTTCCCGAAGTCGAACATCCAGTGGTTGCCATCGACAATTTTCCAGCGTCCGTTGATATTCTTGACGGTTGTCGTGTTCGGGTTGAAAGAAACGCAATCTTCCTGGACAACGGGTACCGGTAGCGGAATCGGCAAAGGCTGAGGAGGAATAGGGATCGGCGTGAGCTGAAGCATTCGCTTGAAAATGTATGAAGATGTATAGTTCGAACGATTGCTGCCATCGGTGAAACGGGTAAACGTTTCTGCCTTCAGGCGGTTGTTTCCAAGCGGCTTTACGACAACGAGGGTCTGGCTGAAACCTGTCGTGTAAGTGGCGGACATTGCCTTTGCTGACTGCATCAGGTTCGCCGAAACGTTGGGGGCGTAAGCAAATGCCTTTACTTCACCCCAGTCGCAATCTTCAGGATGACATTTTCCCCAGGCATGTATTCTGAGCGCGTTGCCCTGTTTTTTTATCACAAGCTTGGTTATTCCCCGGGTATTGGAGTCCGTGTTGTTCCAGGTTCCGGTGAGCTGGTTGATCGATGCCCAGCTGATGGACTGGAGCAGAAGCAGCATCATGACAAAAGAAGATGCGGCAATAATGATCTTTTTCATGTAAAGCCTCCTGTTATAAAGTTGGTGATGAGGGAGAATCATTTCGAGCACAATAGTAAAATCTACTGTTCTTGTGCGTGAAAAACAATCCGAAGAACGCTAAAAACCCCGGCCATACAGAGCCGGGGCGAAAAAGGTGGTGTGTTGCGCAATATAAAACGCATGTTTCACGATCGGTTTTTTGCCTGCACCTCACTGTATGTTTTCAGGCCGAGGCCGAAAAGATGGATGAATCCTTCAGCGGCTTTGTGATTGAAGGTATCGGCTTCGGTATAGGTTGCGAGATTTTCATCGTACAAAGACCATGGAGATGTTCTGCCGAGAAGCGTGACCGAGCCTTTGAAAAGCTTGACGCGCACCAGGCCGGTAACGGTTTTCTGGGTGGCTTCGACGAATCCGTCCAGTGCTTTCCGCATCGGGGAAAACCATGTTCCATTGTAGATCAGGTTTGCATAGTCCTGACTGACGGTGTTTTTGTACTGAAAGACGTTTTTTTCCTGTGTCAGCCTTTCAAGCTCACGATGGGCAAAATGGAGGATCGTTGCAGCGGGTGCTTCATAGATTTCCCTGGATTTAATCCCGACAACCCGGTTTTCAACCATGTCGAGACGACCGACCCCATGAGTCGCACCTGCCTTGTTCAATTCCATGACAAGATCGAGACCGGTCATTTTTTTGCCGTCAAGGGCAACCGGAACGCCCTGCTCGAATTCGATATCGATAACGGCAGCTTTGTCAGGTGCTTTTTCCGGGGCTGTGGTGATCTGATAAGCATCTTCAGGCGGAGAAACCATAGGATCCTCGAGCACGCCGCATTCGATGCTGATGCCCCAGATGTTTTCGTCTATGGAGTACGGGCTTTTCTTTGTTGCCGAAACCGGGATGTTGTTCCGCTCTGCATAGGCTATTTCGGCTTCCCGTGATGTAAGCTCCCATTCACGGAGAGGGGCAAGTACTTTCAGGTGCGGAGCAAGCGAGGCAAAGGTGACTTCGAACCGGACCTGGTCGTTACCCTTGCCGGTGCAGCCATGCGCAAGCATCGTGCAGTTTTCGGCAAGGGCCACGTCAACAAGGGCTTTGGCAAGAAGAGGGCGCCCGAGAGCGGTTGCGAGAGGATAAACATCCTCGTAGAGAGCACCGGCTTTCAGTGCGGGCCAGATGTAATCTTCAACGAATGTCTGGCGAAGATCAAGAAAAGAAAAGCTTGAAGCTCCGGTGGCGATAGCCTTTTCTTCAAGGTTTTCGATCTCTTTCTGTTGACCGAGGTTGCCGGTGACGGCAACGATCTCGGCATCGTATTTATCTTTGAGCCACTTTATCATAACGGAGGTGTCGAGTCCACCGGAATAGGCAAGAGCAATTTTTTCCTTGTTCATGGTGTGCTGTATCAGGTTTTTAAAAGATTTGATTGAATGTAGTCCAGTATTGAACGGATGTCGTGAACCGATGATGGAATGACAAGAACGGTATCGTCTCCGGCAATCGTTCCCAGAATTTTAGGGTTTTTGAGATGGTCGATAAAGGAGCCGACACCATGAGCTCTGCCGGGGAGTGTTTTGATAACTATCGTCGATTCGTTGGCGCTGATATTCTGAATCTCCATTTCCACAAGACCCTTGATCATCTGCCCGGGGTTGTCTTCGGGGAAAATGAGCCGATAACCGGTGGTTGTGCGGGAGCGCAGCACGCCCAGTTCCGAACAGTCTCTCGACAATGTTGCCTGGGCGACCTCGATGCCTGCATTGTGCAGCAGTTGCATGAGCTCATGCTGATTACTCACTTCGCTGTTAAGCAGGATCTCCTTGATTTTACGTTGTCGATTCTGTTTTCCCATGGGTCACAGGTTTCAGGATTTAAGCTTGTCCGCCACATTCTGCAGCCGGTGTGTAAGATGAAACTTCCTGTACTCTTCATGGTTCAGCAGCTTGACCAGCACGGCTTTCTGTACATGGAGCCGGTTTTCCGCTTCGTCAAGAATAATGGACTGTGGTCCGTCCATGACCTCTCCGGTGATCTCCTGGCCCCGGTGAGCAGGCATACAGTGCATGACTACCGCGGACGGCTTTGCCGCCCCGACCAGCTCCCGGTTGATCTGGAATTTCCGGAATGTCTCGAGCCGTTTTTGGGCTTCATCTTCCTGTCCCATGCTTGTCCAGACATCCGTGTAGAGAACGTCGGCATCATGCGCTGCTTCCATTGGGTCGTGAACAATCTCGATGGTGCTTGCCGTATTTTTTCTGGCGTTTTCAAGGATCTGCTCGTCGGGCATGTGCCCCGGCGAGCCGGGGCATGCAAGTACAAAGTGGAAAGGAAGAATGCCTGCAAGCTCTATCCATGAGTTTGCCACGTTGTTGCCGTCGCCGATGAAGACTACTTTGATTTTTTCATGCCACAACCCTTTTTCGTAAAGCGTGAAGGCATCGGCAAGGATCTGGCAGGGATGAGACAGGTCCGTAAGCGCGTTGATGACCGGTATCGAGGCATGCTCGGCAAGAGCCTCGATAACCGAATGTTCATGCAGTCTTGCCACAATCGCGTCGTTGTAGCGTGAAAGCAGTTGTGCAACGTCTTCGACGGCTTCGCGCGAGTTGATGCCTATGGATTTCCCCTCGAGGTTGATCGCATAACCGCCGAGCTCG
>JAKSDB010000312.1 GCA_022360415.1 Chlorobiales bacterium | reverse complement strand
TACTGTGTTTTCTTATCTTTTCGGAATGATTCATAATCAACACCATCAAGAAACTCTTTTATAGAAATGATAGCATCTAAAACATCCTGAAGATAATCGAGGAATGTCGGTTGTTTTTTCATAAAACAGGCTTTGCTTCAGAAATTATTCTTTTCCCGATATTTGGCTTGAGCGCACTACGCATTACCAAATCAACCTTCAGTTCGAGCAAGTCGCTTAAGTAGTTTTCAAGTTCAATGAACTGAAGAAGATCAGGCACCTTGGAAAATGTCACCAAAACATCCAAATCACTATTCGAGTTCTGTTCATTTCGGACATACGATCCAAAAACCTCAAGTGTTGACACATTAAACTCGGCGTTTAATTTTGGCAGTTCTTTGCGCAAGGCAAGACGTATATTTTCATAATCTTTTTTCATACCAAATTCTTTGGTGTTCTGACATCATATACCTCCCATCAAAGGTATTCTCATCACCCGATACAGCTATAGATACAATATATTCAGCAAAAACTCCACGCATAGCTGCTTTACCAACCAGCTCAGAAGACAACCGCTACCAGCATGAAAGCAGATCAATGGGAAGTTGCCCCTTATTCAATTGAAAAGGCTCAGTTCCGGTCTTTATCGTTACCGTAAGTTCAGGATACATCCTCCACCTTTTTATTCCTGTCGATTTAACTCATCTCCCATCATTGAGAGCAATGGATAGTTGCCATCCCTTTGCAGCCGATTGTTAAACGCCAATTGCTCCAGCGCCTTGAATCAGATTTTCTTCTTGTGGTTCTTCAGCTTCTGGCTGCTCTTTGGGTTTAGGCGGAGGCGCCTGCCAAGGCACAACGTGCTGGCCTACTGCCTCATAAAACCCCGTGACGCAAGAAAGCAACTCTGGCACAAAATTACGCCGTTGTGTGAACTTGCCCCCAAGATCGGAAACTGCTCGAATCTCAAAGGAACGGGGTAGTTGACCCTTTCTATCGCCAACCAACACGTCTGAGTCTTCCCTTACATTAGCAAGCTCGGCACATGTTTCTTTTGTGCGACCTGGCCATCTTGCAACAAGCATGATGCTGCCATCATCAGTTTTTGGCAGCTGTCTAAGTAACCAATTAACAGTGGCTGAAGCCCGTTTCCTATCTCGCGGCGCATCAACTGCCATTGAAACCGTAACGGATCGCCGGGTTAAATCCGCTTCTACAGAAATGGGCGATGCTGCATTTGGAACTTCTATCCTACTTTCAAGGACACCAGAGTCAATAAACGAACTTTGTAGCATATCCAACCGGCCATTAGGGTCTTTTCTTTCTTTAGCGGTTAGAAGCGTTGTGACATTGGTTTCCAGTTTTCGGCTCATGAGCAATGCTGTACAACGCATCAGCTCATCCCAATCACTGACAACAGCAACACCCAACGGTGATCTCTTATCCAGCTTCGATTTCGCGAAGTACAGTTTGCACGCCTCCACCCATTCTTTCCCCATTTGCTCAAACTCACTGACAGCTGCTGAATCGTGTTCCAAATAGCGAACGTACTCATCGAGCATATAAGCTTGATCCGGGTCAGATATAGTACTCTTTGAAAGTTGAATTTTTGCCTCGGTTTTCAGATACGACCAAGACCAGTGAAAAAGTGAAGCCTTCTTTAGTTTCTGACGGTTTATCTCGCATGGAGACTGTGTAGGTGTGGCGACAAACTGGTTGGAAATTGTGATAACAGCTTCAATTCCCTGTGCCTTGGCGATGTCAAGATAGCGCTCTACTTGCCCTGAGTCGAGGTCCGCATTCTTGGCCTTTGCCTCTACCAAAGCACGCCATTCTCTCCGACCATTGTCAATAACAATCAGTGCATCAGGACGATCATTGTTGTCATTCTTGGCAGATTTGAAAACAGGTTCCATCCAAATCCGCACCTTTGCACGCTTTCCTGTTGGTGCTCCCAATGGCCCCAACAGAGCTTCGGCAAATTCCTCCACTGCCATGAGCAT
>JAKSDB010000370.1 GCA_022360415.1 Chlorobiales bacterium | reverse complement strand
CGGAAGTGTCAGCATAGGAAAGGACTGCATGATAGGCGGACAGGCAGGATTTGCCGGTCATCTTTCGCTTCCCGACAGGACCCAGGTGGCAGCGAAGGCTGGTGTTTCTAAATCCACTCTCAAAAGTGGGCAGACATTGAGGGGAACACCGGCACAACCTATTCGCGATCAACTTCGTCAGGAAGCTCTCCTCAGAAGCCTTGACAAAATGAAACAGAAGCTCGAAACCCTTGAGGCAGAAATGAGGGAAATGAAAAAAGAGAGTCAGCAATAGGCAGGGGGAGGAAGGCAAAAGTCAAAGGTCAAAAGGTAAAAAAAGTGTCTGACTTGAATAACCGCAAAGGTCATTCGAGGGTGCTGTTCAGGTTCCAGTTATAGGGCAGATATTCAATCTTCAGCTTTTCCGGATTCGTTGCAAGGAACTCTCCTGTTTCCTCGTCTGTGTATTGCGCAAGATAGTAAAGCAATTCCCTTTTGTTTTCCCCGAAATCATGTTCATACCATTTGAATATCTCCGACAGACGGACGGTGTTGTTCTCCCGTTCTGTTTCAAGGCCTCCACGGTTGATAAAGCTTCTTGCAGCGATATCAAGCTGGTCGTCGATATGTTCCGGATCGTAGAATTCTATGGGAGGACAGGAGCTTGAAGCGCAGACCAGCGCAAAGTGTATTCTCGGATCGAATGTTTCAACCACGAAGGGAAGTCTAGAGTCGAAAGGTGAGAACGGTCGAAGCAGAAATGCGGGATGTGGACGGTTTTTTCGCAGTATGCCGTGTTCTATGTCGTCCGGGGTGAAAAATGTGTTGCCGATAGTATAGCCTATTCGGCCAAAAAAATTGACAATCTCGAGGACCGAATTCCTGATATCGAATTCAATGACGCCATGGATAATGAGGATGTTGTAGATGTTTATCCAGAAGGCTTTTTTTTCGTTGTCGTTACTGAGTGATTCGGGGTTGAATGACTTGAGGCTTCCCGCCAGTTTTCTGTACTCACGGAAGCGTTCCGATTGCTTCATTGCCTGGTAATTGACCCTTCCCATGCTGGTGTTGAAAAACGCGCCCTGCAACCGTCCGAGAAGCTGTTTGAGGCGGACTGCAATCTCGGCATCTGTCGCGGCTATCGTTTCCGGATCTTCATTCAGAGTTGCCAGCAGGGGAATGAGTTTTCGCAGTCTCTCGACGAGTGTCGTTCGGGCTTCTTTTTCAAAAGTTCTCCCTCGGGCACCCAGTATGGCTGTTACGGCGTTGATATAACCGATGTGGCTGAAGGCCTGGGGGAAATTGCCGAGCATTTCATTGGTGTTGCTGTTGAACTCTTCGGAGAACAGTCCCAGACGGTTTGCCGAACGCAGGGTGCCCTGCATCAGCTTTTCGGCCTCTTCTACCCTGTCTGAACGAGCAAGGCACTCGATGAGCCAGAAATTGCAGAGCACGAACGCGCCCTCTTTTCCTGCAAGTCCATCATCGGTGTTATAACGGTTGAGAAAACCGTTGTGCATGAGTTCAGCGGCGCAGGCATCGATCGTGCCCTGTATTCGTTTGTCTTCTATGGGCAGGAAATTTACCAGAGGGAGCAGAAGAAGGCTGGCATCAAGCTCTCCAGAGCCGTAGCGCTGCACGAAGCTTCGTTTTTCCCGGTCGAACCCTTTTTCAAGGATGTCGTTCCTGATAGCTTCACGTTTTTCGATCCATCTCTGAACAGGCGCATCGAATCCGTATCGTTTTGCAATGATAATGCCCCTGTCGAGCGCGACCCAGCACATGACCTTGGAATAGACAAAATGGTACGGGCCGTTTCTGACTTCCCAGAT
>JAKSDB010000389.1 GCA_022360415.1 Chlorobiales bacterium | reverse complement strand
TGGCGAGATGAACCCCGAGCAGTTATGGAACACAACCATGGACCCTGAGCACCGGTCGTTACTGCAAGTAACCGTTGAAAACGCCATGGAAGCCGACCACACCTTTTCCACGCTGATGGGTGACAAGGTTGAACCCCGCCGTGAATTTATCGAAAAGAACGCTCGTTACGTGCGCAGGTTAGATGTCTGATATCCTGACATAGACCTCTTTCTGCAGCCCGTTGATCCACTCCTTGAACAACCTGTCCTTCTTTTCATCAGTGGTCAGGCGTTCAAGCTTTGCATAATCCGACTTCAGGTCAAGCCGATGGGCAGGCACCTTCTTGTTCAGCTGAAAGAGCGCATAAAAGGGAAGCCCCGTATCAGGATCGATCCTGACAACATTGCTCAGATCACCGGCTTTTTTTAACGGCATGACAACCTCTTTCAGCTTATCCCTGAGCGCCGTAACAGCAATCATGGTTTCACCTGTTTCGGTATTTTTCACTATCCCGTCGCTTCTGGCCGAAACGGGATCATCAGAATGCTTTCTCGCCATATCCGCAAAAGTCGCTTTCCCGCTAACGATATCCCTGCGGATTGCTTCAAGCATTGCCTGCGCGGCAGGAGCATCGAGCGTACTTCTGTCGAAAGCAATCAGGATATGCCTTGTGTGCACGGCATCCTTCTCCTTGTCAAGAAGCTGAATAATATGGTAGCCAAACCGGGATTCGACAATGTCTGAAATCTCTCCCTCCTTCAACCCGAAAGCGACCTCCTCAAAATTTTTCACAAAAGCTCCCCTGCGGGAGTAGCCAAGGTCTCCTCCAAGACGGGCCGAACCGGGATCCTGTGAACGCTCACGGGCAACCTGCGCAAAATCCGCTCCCTGCTTAAGCTGCTGCTGAATATCCTGGATCTCTGCGAAAGCTTTTGCCTTGGCTCCCTCCGTAACTTTCGGATATATGACAATCTGTGAAATCATGACAGCCTCCGAAACTTCGGGGAGCCTGTCGCGGTTTGCTTTATAGAAATCCTCTACCTCATCGAACGTAACCGAAACTCCGGCAAACTTTTCTCTTCTGAGAATGCTAATCATCTGCTGGTCACGAATATCATCCTTTATTTCTTTCTCGATCACCACATAGGATTTCGAAAAAGCCGCTTCCATCTCCTCAATTGACCTGAACCTGCTTCTGAGGAACATCATCCTTTCTTCAACTTTCTTTTCAATATCGGCTTCATTCACCTGGATGCTGTCCAGCCTTGCCTTGGTCAGGACAATTTTTCTGTTGACAAGCATTTCCAGTATCCCGGACCTGAGGAACGGATCGTTTTTCGCCTCAGGGTGCTGCAAACGGGTCATCATTGCCTGCTCATCGACTTCCGACTGCAAGATCATTTCATTACCAACAACCGCAACAATCCTGTCTGCCGTTACCGCACCGGCTTTAGCGAAACCTGCGGCCATAACAAATGCAGTCAATGCAAAAATCCTGAATAAACCTTTTTTCATAATCATTTGGCTTTACTTGTGGGCACCCCTCTGTTTATTGTCAAGAGATGTTCAAATGCAAGGCGAAACGAGTCCCGATGAAATCAGGATAGCTCCCCGCCTTAATTTCGATCCCCGGGTGAGCCGGGATTAACAATGCAATTGAATCACGGAATAAATACAGAGAGGTTCCTTTGTATTAAACATTACAGCTCTGTTTACTGGTACTTTTTCCTTGCCTCTTCAAGCAATGTACTATAATACTGCTTTTGTTTTTGAACTGTAAGAAGCTCTTCAATGTCCCCGTAAGACTGCTCGAATGTCTTTTTTTCCCCTTTCCCTACAATATCATGCAATTCCAGCACAACAAATAGCGAATCATCCACAGCAATCACAGAGGAGAGTTCCCCCGGAGCGAGCTTCTGCAGAGCCTCTTTCATTGTATCATTTTCAAGATGGATCCGGTCGAGGGTTTTCAGTTCACGAACGCTGTCACGAGCCTGACGGTTTTCTGCCGCATACCCCGGCTCGATCGATTCAATGAGCTCAAGCAACCTGTTTTCATCATCTTCATGGAGCCTGAGCGCATTCTCGATGCGACTTGCCGATTGAGCTGTTGAAGCATAATAACGGGAAACTGCATACTCCTTATTACTGGCGGTAAACATTTCCGGAAACTGATGGTAAAACTCACGGGCTGCCGAAGAATCAATTGCATGGAGACCGTCATTTTCAGCTTTTTCCATCCGTTTATCAACAAATCGCTGAACGACTATAGTCCTTTTTGCTTTTTCAATCAGCCGCTTTGTTCCGGGGTCTTTGTCAATATTTTCTTCAAGCGCAAGCTGATAAAGCAAGGCAAGAGACTTCCAGTCTTCGATGTAAATGGCCGAAACAATAAGACTATCCTCGGGAGAGGAATAACTGATCGAAGCAAGCACCTCGTCCCTTGTTAACTGAAGCTGTCCTGATCTGGCAACGATATCATCTTTACGAGCGTCACCGCATCCCGCAATGAAAAGGAGGAGTGCTCCCGTAACGATATACAGCTTCATGCCGCTATCCTCCTCTCAGCTTTATCGGTCGTCTGGTTTTCAACTGCCAGTCAAGGACAACGGGTGCTGCAATGAACAGCGATGAGTATGTTCCGACGATTATACCAAGAAGTATGGCAAAGGTGAACCCCCTTATCGCAGGGCCTGCGAAGACAAAGAGAACCAGCACCACAACCAGGGTGGTCCCGGAAGTAATGACCGTTCTGCTGAGTGTCTGATTCAGGCTTTTGTTGAAAATTGTTGTATAGTCGGCAGGTTTACCCGAACGGATATTTTCACGAATTCTGTCATAAACCACGACTGTATCGTTGATGGAATAGCCGGCTATCGTCAGAAATGCGGCTATGATGCCCTGGTTGATGTCGAGGGGCATAAAATCGAAAATCCCTCCGAAAATGCTGAAAATTCCAAGCACAATAAAAACGTCATGAAAGATTGCAACGACGCTTGCCGCTGCAAACCTGAACTCAAAGCGGATTCCAACATAAAGCAGAATAGCGATAACCGCCCCGAGCAAGGCCTTCAGAGCCGCCCATTTCAAATCGGACGCTATACTGGGGCCGACAGAGTCAACCCTCAGCACTGTGTGCGGGTTATCCGGAAAGCGGTCATCGAGCGCATTGGAGACAAGAGCCCTCAGCTGGTTGAGATCACCTTCAAACGCCGTCTGTACAAGAAGAGACCGGTCGGCCCCATAGCTTTTAATCGCCCCCTCGACACCGGCTTCTTTCAATATCGCCCTGACATCTCGCACCTCAAAATCATTTTGAAACCGCAGAACCACTTCGGTTCCGCCTTTAAAGTCTATACCGAAATTCAGTCCCCGGAAAACCAGGGACAGCACCCCGGCGAACATGATGGTAAGAGAGATTACATATGCTATTTTCCTGTATTTGAGAAAATCTATGCTCGTGTTTTTAATCAGGTGCATGCTGTATCGTCTTAATTATTTAACCGAAACTTTTGACTGTCATCAAATTCCCTTCGATCAGAAGGTCAAAAATAACCTTTGTGATAACCAGTGCCGTGAACAGACTCGCGGCCGTTCCGATCATCAGGGTGAGCGCGAAACCCTGTATGGGCCCAATACCATAGATATAGAGGAGGAACCCTGCCCCCATGGTTGTTATCTGTGAATCGACGATTGCAGAGAACGCTTTGCTGTAACCTGTATCAACCGCGAGACGAAGGTTCTTGCCCGCCGCTATTTCCTCTCTGATCCTTTCGAAAATCAGCACATTCGCATCTACCGCCATACCGATCGTCAGCACGATACCGGCAATACCCGGAAGGGTAAGGGCCGCGCTGAAACCCGCCAGTACGGAAAGCACAAACAATATGTTAAGAACCAGGGCGATATCGGTTGAAATACCGGCCTTCCGGTAATAGATGATCATAAACAAGGCAACGGCAAACAGGCCCCAACCTGCAGAAAGCAACCCTGAACGAATATAGTCTGCGCCAAGAGACGGCCCGACTGTCCTTTCCTCAATAATTCTGACCGGGGCAGGTAGGGCACCTGCTTTAAGGACAATCTCAAGATCCTGAGCCTCCTCTATGCTCTCGATTCCGTTGATTACAGAACTGCCGCCGGGAATTTTCGACTCGACGACCGGGGCGGAATACACCGCTCCGTCAAGGATAATTGCGATCCTGCGTCCGATATTTGCCCCTGTTATTCTGGCCCATTTTGCCGTTCCATCCGAATTCATTCTCATGGTAACTTCCGGCTGAAAAGCCGAAGCGCCAAACGTCGCTTTTGCTTCCGTGATGACGCCTCCCGTTAGTTCGGGAGTTTTTTTCAAAAGAAACATTTCATGGAAAGTCTCTCCGTCACTTCCCGTAGTCGGGCGTGCGGAAAACCGGATTTCAGAATCTTTCGGAAGCAGTTTCTGAATATCGGCGTCTTGAAACAGTTCGGCCAGATACTCCCTGGAATATACGGGAGCGTATGCTGTGCCGTTCTGCATAACGACAATGTTTTCATACAGGGGGTTCTTCGATGCTGCTGAAGTATCAGCCTCGGCCTTCTCGCTTTGCGCGAGGTAACTGTTTATCCGCTCAAACGCCTCAAGCATGCTGTTATTGTCCCTGACCAGTTTGAATTCAAGCTTTGCCGTGCCCTTGAGCAGTTTGCGAACCCTTTCTTCGTCTGAAACCCCCGGAAGAGCTACAATAATGCGCCGCAATCCCTGCGTTTGAATTACCGGCTCGGCAACGCCGTACTGATCGACCCGGTTCCGGATGATTTCTTTTGCCCTCACAACAGCATCTTCCGCCTCTTTTTTCAGCTTTTCTATTATCTCTTCGTCACTGTCACGGACATCATAAAAGTACCGGCTCATTCTGATCTTGCGCTCGCGAAATTCGGAAACAAGGATATCGATAACCCTTGCGTTGCTTCTGCCGGAATTCTCTATTACTTCTGCGATAATATCATGAAAGGTATCGTCTTTGTTCCAGGCTCTTTCCCTGACAAGGTCGACAAGATCGACCTCTAGAACAAGATACATCCCGCCTTCAAGATCAAGACCGAGCTTCAGGCTTTTTTCAGCGGCCGACTCAATGGCTTCGCGATTCCCGCGGACAAATGCCAGACTGTCTTCCGGAGCAGTGAGCTGGGAGAGTTGTTTCGAATAGGAATAATCCGTATAGGTAGGCCACAGTGACCAGAGAGCAAGAGCTGTCAGAGCAACGATCAGGAGACTTTTGATACGGTTGTTTTTCATACATGCATGAAACTGTGTGAATACGATGCAGCCAATACAATCAAGTTCAGCCAATATATAAAACCAGCCTATGATTAACAATCAGAGAGAACAGCCCTCAGCGGCACCTTTCCTGTTAGACGAAAAAACATACTTATCCTCCCGCATTGCACCAGGAACTCCCACAGTCAATATGTCATCAAATGCTTACCGCAAGAAAGAATAACTCGGGATCGGGGAACAATAAAAAAGCCCGGCTGGTAACAACCGGGCTTGAAGAATCTGACGGCAGAACATTATCCCCAGATATCCTGAGCGATGTTGTTGTACCATCCACGTGCATAGGTTGCCTCTTCGCTGAGCTGATCGTCATCAGCGTCCATAGGCGTCAGACCGCCCGAATCCTTGATCTTGACAATGCCGTCGCTGGTGAGCTTGTAAACCGCGGCCACGGAAATGCCGTAACCCGGACCGACAAGACTGTAGCAGGTATTGACAAGCGACGGCGGAGCAGGCACCTTGCCTTGCAGAAGCCGGACGATACTCGCCGCGGTAACCTTACCCTGGCTGCTGGCGGCAAAACCGGATTTAGGCATCGCACCTGCAATACAGGCATCGCCGATCACATGGATTCCCGGATGAATCGTGGATTCAAACGTAATCGGGTTGACCGGACACCATCCGGTTTCATTCGTCAATCCGGCGGCGAAGGCAATTTTACCAGCCCTCTGAGGAGGAATAACGTTGATCACTCCGCCTTTCACCGGTCCTGCAGATGTGTTGACCGTCATGGTTTCCGCGTCAACCGACAAGACCTTACCGCCCTTGGAAGCTGCGCGCCAATCAATGACATCGCCATACAAACGTCCCCAGCCTTTGGTAAACAGTCCCTGCTTGGAAAACTTCTCTTTTGAATCAAGCACGATGACTTTCGAGTTCGGCTTGTTTTCTTTCAGGTAATGTGCAATAAGGCTGGTCCTTTCATAAGGGCCCGGAGGGCAGCGGAAAGGATTGCCCGGAGGACAGATGATGACATTGTCACCGTCCTTCATTTCCTGAATCTGTTTTGTCAACAGCTCGGTCTGAGGACCCGCTTTGTATGCGTGCGGCATGACTGTGTTGGCCAATTCCTCGCTGTACCCCTCAACAGCATCGTAATTGAAGTCGATGCCTGGCGAAACTACAAGACGGTCGTACTTCAATTCACCGCCGCCCTTGAGCTTGACGGAATGGTTTGCCGCATCGATTTCAACCGCCTCGTCGTGAACAACCTCGATACCGTAGGCGCTTTTCAATACATCATAGGTTTGAGCGATGTCTTTCATCTCTTTCAAACCACCCATAACCCAGTTGCTGAAAGGACAGGTATAGAATGTCGTTGCAGGCTCAACAAGCGTCACGGAAATCGAAGAATCAAGTTTCCTGATATACTTTGCTGCAGATGCTCCGCCGAATCCGCCGCCGATTACAACTACATGTTTCTGATTTGCAAAGGCTGGCCTTACGCCACCAAAGACTCCCAGTGTAGAGCCGGCAGCCCCGGCAATGACAAGTTTGCTGAATTCTCTACGTGTAAATTTCTGGCTCATGTTGTTTCCCCCGCTTATTTAGAATTTTGTTGACTTAACCCGCCAAAGTATTCGGCAATGAGCTCGATTTCCTCATCGGTATACCCTTTGGCATGACGCCCCATTACAGTAGAATAGCGCTCATCGTTTTTAAACTCCATCAGGGCCGATTTCAGGTAAGATGCCGATTTACCATAGAAGCCGGGCATGATACCGACGCTCTTACCATCGGTACCGTGGCATGAAGCACAGGATAATGCGAGAATCTCGCCGCGAGGATTGATCTCCTCTGTTTCAGATGCCTGCTGCTGCTCGGATGTCTGCGTATCGCACGCGGTAAGCGCTGCCGCCGAAATAAGACCGACAGACAGCCAAGAGGTAATCTGTTTAACCATAGTTCTAATCTCCTTTTTTTATTATGGATTAGCGGAATGATGGGACCGAATTCTTCTGTAACGTTCGTTGAGCTTCAAAAGGTCTCCGCAAGTTCCCCTGCATGAAGCCGGAAGTTTCCTGCAACATTTAATCCTCGATCGTTATCGCCCGGAGAGTTGTTTTTGGAAATATACCTGTTACAACAGTTCTCCTGTTCCTGCGCTGCCTGCGACGGCAACCTCCTTCTTTTTCTGCTTCGCATGCAATACATTAAACGTAAGGACGTAAGGAACTCCCTACGCCATCATGAAGACAGCCGATTGTGCAACGCCTTTAACCGCTTTCCACACGATCACAGCCCGGGAAACTTACCACAAAGCCAAGCCGGTTACATGACAGCAGCAGTCAACACGTTCAGCAAAAGCATACCATACAATATATAACTATATATTTATATAACAATTTTTATTCTGCAACACAAATAATAATTAATTGCTGCACAATGAGACTGTTACAGAAACAACATCCGACCGGCTCCCGCACGGAGCCCGCACTGCTTTTTCGCAACCGGTACAGACAGACGAACCGGTCGGCAGGAACGGCTCAAGAACAAGGCGAACAGAGTGCAGAAACCGGAGTGCACACAAAGCATACGATTTCGATCCCGACAGGCCGGGGACAAAGAGCCGGCCTTATGGATGACAGATAAGACATTATTATAAAAACACTTAAGACATTCCGCTTTACCATGAAGCCCGACAGATGCGAGCTGTTCCACGTGAAACACTTTTCTGCAGAATATGTATGATATTATTGTAGCCGGGGGAGGCCATGCGGGCTGTGAGGCTGTTCTTGCCTGCGCCCGAATGGGACAGAAGTGCCTCCTTGTCACATCAGATTTTACCGCAATAGCCAGAATGTCCTGCAATCCCGCTATAGGCGGAGTTGCAAAAGGGCAGATAGTAAGAGAAATCGATGCTCTTGGCGGGGAAATGGCAAAAGCCATCGATGCAACCGGAATACAGTTCAGAATGCTGAACAGAAGCAAGGGCCCCGCGATGCATTCCCCGAGGGCACAGGCTGACCGGGCACATTATTCAGCCTATATGCGAAAAGTAATCGAGCAGCAAAGCAACATCGATATGCTCCAGGACAGTGTAATCGGTATTGCCGCCGAAAAGAACTCTTGCCGGGGAATAGTTGTCAGCTCCGGACGCTCCATTGATGCAAAAGCGGTCATTCTTGCATGCGGAACATTTCTTAACGGCTTGATACACATTGGCATGAACCATTATCCCGGCGGCAGAACAATAGCAGAACCACCTGTCCGCGGCCTTACGGAATCCCTTTCGGAACTGGGCTTCGAACACGGAAGGTTGAAAACAGGTACTCCGCCAAGGATCGACAAAAGAAGCGTCGACTATGAAAAAATCTCTGTCCAGTCGGGCGACAATGATCCGTCACCGTTTTCGTTCTCCACGAATGACCTGTCACAAATAAAACAGATTGATTGCCACCTTACAGCCACCACGCAAGAAACTCACAGAATTCTTGAGGCTGGTTTTGACCGTTCCCCCCTGTTTTCAGGGAAAGTACAGGGTGTAGGCCCCCGTTACTGCCCCTCGATTGAAGACAAAATATATCGTTTCAGCGAAAAAAGAAGTCACCACATTTTTCTCGAACCGGAAGGCTTTGATACAAACGAAATGTA
>JAKSDB010000141.1 GCA_022360415.1 Chlorobiales bacterium | reverse complement strand
GCGAAACACGGAATCATACAGATAGCGGCGATCATTGAAACAGCCGGGCTTGTCACCGAAGAGCTTGATCTTAAATGCGCCCCTCACAAGGAAGCCGACATTGACGACCGGGCTCTCGGGATAACAGGCACAACGAGAGAGGATCTATGGAGCCGAATGAGCAGCTATGATGCGTTCCTTCTCTTTCAGGAGTTCCTCAACCGCCATATCGAGCCTTACGACCGGGAAGACAAATGCTATCCTGCCGGGTATAACGTACATTTTGATCTTGATTTCGTACAGAACTGGTTCAGGCACCACGGAGACAGGTACGGTATCGGGTCCTATGTAAACTGGAAGCGGCTCGATCCCCTACCGGCACTGTACATGAAAGATTTTACCGGCGAACTGAACCTGCCGGACTACAAGCTTGAAACCGTTTGCCGTCACTTCGGGATTGAAGTAGAAGCTCACGATGCTCTTTCCGACATTCGCGCAACAAGAAGGCTTTTAACAGAACTTTTATAGACAGGTAAAACCTTGCGGGAAATCGAAAAAAAAAGCGGTCGGAACGACCGCTTTCTTGTAGCAGGTGTCCCCCATTACACCTGCTCAACCCCACGGGCGTGAGGTTAAAAAGTAATACATTCTGATATGCGGCAAAGAATGTGCCAAAGTTACCAAAAACCGACAAAACGACTAAAAAAACGTATTTCTGAGATAGTATCACCTTGCAACGTCCCTTACAAAACCCAGGGAAAGGCTCAGAATGAGAAAATCCTGACCACTTTGAGACTCATTTCGGGATTTGATTCTTTTCGAGATTAATCCTTGACACACTTTATCAGGCCAGGCTTTCTTTCGGGGCGCAGCGCCTCTATTGTATTGTCGTGAGCGCTACAAGGCGGACGGAGCCAGAGATACCGGAGTGTACAAGAGAGTACATGAGGATTTCGAGCACCGATCAACAAAGTAATCATGGTGCGCAGCAAATAAATAGAGGCGCCCTGAAAACTGTAGAGTGGCTTGATAACCTTTTACCGGGTACAGTCCGGCGAAG
>JAKSDB010000001.1 GCA_022360415.1 Chlorobiales bacterium | reverse complement strand
TCATCAATACGTAAACCACCATCATATGATATGAAGTCTTGCCCTTCTTTTTGACGACCTATCACATATGATCCATCTTCACGATCTTCAATGACATACATAGAACCGCTATCATCAATATATTCGCGTTGCTCGTACTCTACTTCACCAGCAACCTGACCAGCACGCCTATCCTCACCATTCCTATAAGCAACCTCTGCCGGATGATTGTAATCAACTGCTTTACGAACTTTGCCAATATAATTAATGATTGGATCTTGATCTGTTCCTTTTAAATTTTCCATTTTATTTTCCAAATGCATTGAATTGTGAATTACTTTGTATTCTTGCTTTTTCTTCTATCAAGCGTTTCAACTCATCACGTGCCTTCTTCGCCTGATCCGTTGAAGATGTATCACTATCAAGGATATCTTGTTGCGTCTTAATTTGCGAATTAATTTCTATTAGTTCGGGATTTTGCCCCTTTACATCGCGCCTATCCTTGATTTCTTGAATAATCTCCTTTGCCCTTACTTGGATATTGAACTCATCATTACTTGGAAGTGCGTTTATATCTGCTGGCAAAACACCCGCTATTTCTGCTGCAATTATTTCATTCATAAGCGTTTCTTTAAACTCCGCAAAGTCTGCTGCACTTTCTTTATTAGGATCTGAAAAAAGATTAAATCCTGTTGCTGCCTCCGGTGCTAACGCTGCTTTCCCTAACTCAATCATTGTTGAATAACGCTTGCTATTACTCCAATGTTGACCACTGTTTATTTTTTGAACCATGGCAACCGCTTCCGCACGCGCTTTATCGCCAAGTCCATTTTGTGGAAATTGAGCTATTGATGTTATTTCACGTTGGATAATACCCAATTTAACAGTTGATATGACTGTTGGATCAGGCACATCTCCATTACCAACCGTCTCCATCATGCTTTGTAATGCTTCCACTGTTTCAAGCTTTACAAGACCCGTATCATCATTCACCGCATTTAAATATTGTGCACGCAAGAACTCAGGATTACCAACAACAATGGGTGTGCCATCTGGTAAAGCTTCCGTTGTAAAAGCACCATCCAAAGCAAAATCAAGTATATTTTGGTTATAATCAACACGCGCCTTATCTGCTTTCTTGTCTTCGGCTGCTTCTATACTGTTTAAAGTGCTTATATGTGTACGCATAAATGAAGCTACTTTATTCATATCATCGCTTTCCAAAAGACTTGATACAGGTGTTTGCGTTATTTTCCCATTAACATCAACATTGGTTAATGCAGTGTTTCCTTTTACAAAATTGAAATAAGAACCAACACCACGACCCGCCTCAAGTTCTCTTAAAAAATGGCCTTTTGTCGCTTCCATCATTATAGATTTATCAAACTCTTTAATCTTCGCGCCAATCTCCTCAACGCTAAAGGCATTACTTCTATTTGATCCTGCTTCTATTTTATAACCGCCTACACTGTATTCAACGCTAGGGCCATTTTGCGCCAACACCTCAATGTAATTTTTTCTTAAGGTCTCAACTGCACGCGCTGCATCTTCACCAACCGCGCCATTTTCAAACATACGTGGCGCAAAGTTTTCAAGCGTGTTTGTATACTGCATTTCAAGCTCGTTAAAAGCTGCAATGCTTTCTGATTGCATAACGTCCTGCATCTCTGCATTCGCTTTTGTTAACTGCGCCATAGACAATTGCTCGAAGTTTTGCCTAAACGGAACCAATAACTGATCATCTAAATCCTCGGCAAAGCCATCCGACCATTTTTCTAGCTGCAGCTTTTGTGCGAAAGGATCACCCGGATTTTCCATTGCAATACGCTGTATAGCCCTTTGAGATTGCATAGACATGCTCATAACTGCGCTACTTATGGCACTATCATTATATGTTTTATGTACAAGTCCTTTTCTTTGTGAGGGCTTAAAAGATGCGCCTTGTTCTTGCCCATGCAGCATACCCAGCTTTTGTGCCTCAGACACTTGCGCTGATAGTTCCGCTTTATGTGCCTTTTGTGCAACGCTTAGAAATGACCCTGATAAATTCTGTAAAAAATCTACAGTGCCATCATTATATGAGACATCGCCAACACCTTCGCTAAATACACTAGGGGCTTGGTATTGTAGTCTATCTACCATTTAAAACACTCCTCTATCATGTGCATCTTGTGCAAAATCACCAAGTAAAGAGGCAGAACGGACAAAGCCAGCGCGAACGGCATTACGGCCTTGCCTCCTAAAAGCCTGCGCCCTTAATCTTTGCCTTTCTTCTCGCAACTTTGCATTTGTTCCGGCAGTTGAAAGAGCATCATTTGCATCTCTTAATGCTTGCTTTTGGGCTGTTACTGGTGATCCAGAACTAATGTCTACCCCACTTGCAGCACCACGAGCATTAGAACTTGCCAGTGCACGTGCCACATCACGCTTAATTTGATTTGCTTCCTCTTGGCCTCTGACTTTCTCTAAACGTGCATTGTATTCTGCTTGCCGTGATTGGATGCTTGCCTGTGCCTTTTGTGCGCTAGAACTTGCAAAGTTACTAAACAAACTACCAGCCGTACCTAGTGTGCTTAAAGTTGCGCCTAGCGTTAGTTTTCCTGCTGCTCCAAACAAACCAGCCGTAGAAGCCGTGGTTGCTGTTGCTGCCGTTCCCACTGTTAATGCACTTGCTATTACTGCCATAACTCTATCCTTATACGCTCACTGTTGCTGTTAATGCTAATACCGTCATTTTGCCAGGCCTATTTTTACTAATTGTGATTTGAGCCTCTTCACTAAACCCTACAAATCCTTCTTCTGTATGCCTTCCCGAAAATTCTTTACCATCAACATCCAGAGGAGAATTTGAACCAGCAACACCGAATTTTTTAAATGTTACTTCCCTATCGTTAAAAACAACATGTTCGGTTTCACTTAATTCTGACGCTATTTCTATGATACGTTTCTTTTTATTAAATGATGTTCCTTCAGGTAAACTCGGTTCAATTGGCAATGTCTTTGCTTCCACTTCAAAATAATACCCGGCTTCATAATAATTATCGCTTTCATTCGGAATGGTTGCTTGACCAGATCCATCAAGCGTAAAATCACCTTGATAATTATCATCAGCATAGCAATGTATATTATCCTCATTCAATAAATGTGCTGCTGTTATTGTGCTTGTTGCGCTGCTACTTGTATCAACATATACCGCGCTATCATGTCTTAATGTGCTATCAAACATTTCAACAAACCACTTAGACACGCCGTTAACCGTTCGTTTAACCAAAAAATAAATATCTGTATCATCCACACCTACGCGCTGCAAAACCCCATTGGGCGTATCCATCGTTGACCATGCAATGACTTGCTGAGAACGTATGGCAGAGCATATTGCTGCTGTCCCATCAGTGTTAATCAAGATAAGTAAATCATTTTCATCCGTTGATGTCGCTTTTCGCTTACTAAAATCAATAGGATTATTAATCATGTGGGAACTCAACAATGACAAGTTATCAGACACATAATTCCCGGAACCGTCTTCAATCAATACGAATTCACGTATAGCTTTACCACCACGCTGCACAAATAAAGCAGCACCATCTAGTTCTTGTACGCGCAATCCTTTTTGTGATCCTCTTCGCGTTGCATTAATTGTTGAACTGCTGTTGGGTGTTATAGGCCTTTCTGGTACATAAAATTCACCGCCTGTTGTAAATATAACCAAATCACGCAATGAAAATAAATTCACGATATCATTTAGTTGATCAGTATCCAAAGTTAAGTCAATGGGTTCATCATCAAGCCCCGTCCCACTTTCAAAATCAAAAAATGATCCAATTCTTGAACCCCATATAGTTGATGGTCTTGGCCCTCCACCCATCCATAAACGCCCATCATGAAACGTCCCACACGCAGGCCATCCACGAGTGTTTGACCAAACATCTTCGAAACCTTCTAAAAGCGTCCATTCTCCGCTTGTTATGCTATCCGTATTATAAAAAGGTATTTCCACCACAGCTACAACTGATGACGAACTATTAAACTGAACAATACGCGCTAGCCCTCCATTACCTTCAACTTTTTGCCCAACATGAGATAAAGTCCACACGCTACCGGCACTAGATATTTTTATCTCACCATCCACATCACTTGGCGTAATATTACCCAATGGATTGCTAGACGTGGGGCTATAATCATATTTAGGTATATAATCAAAAGACAGTGCGCTAACAGTCCAGCTTGTATCACTCACACGTAAAATCCTGTAAGGTTGGATTTCTGGATGAAAAATTATCAACGTGTCATTGGATTGTGTCCAATTGAGTTTATCTAGCTTGTCGCCTGTCCACTGAGTTAGACCGGTTATTGTGTGTACTTGTTCGCCATCTTTATACACTCGTATTTCTTGATCTAAAAATAAAAGTAAATATGTAACATCAGGTGAAAAAGAAAATTCAAACGATATAAATCGTGCGCCATCATCGGGATCATTCCCACTTGCCGTTGCACTTACATCATTAACAAACTTCAATCCCGGCCTATCTTTGAAACCGCCTTGTGGTATCACAAAAACATTTCGCATTCTTTCTGCACCTGTAAAATAGTGCTTAATATCCTGCCTTGCATGCAATAAAGGATCTACTTCACCGCTTGTAAAATCTGATTTTAAAAGTCTTAATATGCGACCCATTATGATCCCCTTACATCAACAAGTGAGAAGCCTTGTACAGATTGCGTTGGCCTAAATCTGCTATCAATTGTTCTCGCGATTTCAAAATAACCGCCCATCCCTTTTGCACCCGGCGCACCAAAAGCCTTATAACTCCACGCCTGAGATTTAGAAGTATCATCGGTTAAAATTTCTGCAAGTTTAGAAGACAAAGCATATGTAATTAAAAGTTTAATATGAGTAGGAAATAAACTTTCATCCAGATCAAATTGAAAATCCCCCCACAAACTTTCTTCATTGCTCAATATATTTGTCCCTTGAACATCCCAGTCTTTTATAGAATATGCACCTTGTTCACCAGAATTGTATATTGCCAATGCACCTGATATACGATTACTAGGCATTGCAAACGCATATTTATATTCATTTACAGGTGTGCTGGTTAATCGCCCTAGACGCACTTTCCCCTTTGTGGCGTACCAAGGATACAAGCTCAAAACTTCCTCTTTTGCCTCCGGATATTTTAAAGAGCAAGTTGTAGTAACATCATCGTCACCATCCAAATTATCAATAGGCTTTAAACCTATATTAACCAAAGCACGAGCACATATATTAACATCTGTTGTACCGATTGATATTGAACTCATAAAATAAACCTCCAAAAAAACAAAAAGGCAGGGGATCAGAGCGAATGACCCCCCACCCCATAAGGGCAAATAATAATATTTGTTACCTTAATCACTGTCTGTTAATGCAATAGCAACACCATCTGAAACATCGACAACACCACTTGCATTACTCAATACAATAAAATCATATACTGCCGGCGTACCATCAACATCAACCGTTGCACTAATACGATCATAAACACCCAGAAGATTAGACGCTTCATCAAAGTAACCTGATGTGTTAACAACAGCTTGTGTATCATCAGTTATATAAGACCACATAGCCGGCGCGCCCTCATCAGAGGTTGATCCATTTTGTTTGGACTGGCCCCCGATAGGATTTAGATTTTTTAAAACAAAAGCCATAACTTTTACCTTTCTTTAATTAAATTAAGCCTCAGTACAATCACATTCGACAATACCACCAGCATCAATAGCAACTGAACCAGCAGAAAACAGGCCATTACATAACCATGATGTTTTTTCCGCTATATAGTTGATTTCAGTTTTACGATCAATACCAATTGCAAGTCCCATCGAACCGCGTGTACCACCATGATAAAAGTAGTTCTTACGTACATTTGATGCAATGGGCAAACCGCCCTCATCATAATCGCCAAGCTCAATAAATTGAAAACCTAGCCATTTTGTGATTTCACCATCAACAAGAGCTTTGACAGCATTCTTATCAAAGGTGTTTGCATCACTATCACCAAGCAAAGCATAAATGTTGTTACTGTGCGTAACAGCATAGCGATCTGACTTAGATACACCGTTTGCGCTTAAAAGCTTGCGAGCTTCACGGCACTTTGTTGTATTTAAGTTTGTGCCAGTACCACCAATATTGGTAGATATAGTCAATGATGAGCTAGCAGCATCAAGGCTATCAAGCAACATCTGATCTTCTCGACGCATAATCGCTTGTGCAATTACTTCCGAAAGTTC